>JAUSNX010000002.1 GCA_030656015.1 Methanobacteriaceae archaeon | reverse complement strand
GGGGCATTTTTGAATTTTTTCACTTTAATTAATAAAAGTGGAGATTTGACTGTGACTTTAAGTAAAATTAACCAGTCTGAATTTGATCCAAACACTGCAAATAATGTTAGGACTAAAACCTTACCCATACCCCAACAAGTTAATTTAGTTATAGATCAGGATATTGATGGTTTAGATATAAATGAGGCTAATGTGGGTGATGAAGTCACAATTAACATTAATATTGAAAATCAAGGTGACGATGCCACGGGATTAACTATAAAAAATTTACTTCCTGATGGATTGGATTTTGTATCTGCTGATACTCATGGAGTCGGGACATATGATCCTGATACTGGAATATGGAACATTGGAAACTTCAACAGCAAAGAAAAAGCAACTTTAAGTATTACTGTAATTGTTAATAACAATGCGGCGAATACTGTTATAAATACAGCTAAACTGGAGACGGTTGATCAATTCGATTGGAATTTCAATGATAACAGTAAAAAAACATATCTAAACATAATGGAACGTGAACAATTAAATTAGGAAAAATCCTATTTTATTTTTTTTTTTTTTTAAAAAAAATACTTATAATATATTAATAAATAGTGATATTATGAATGATAAAAAAGAATACAAAAAACCTATTATAACATATCATGGAGATTTAAAAGTAATTACCAAGGGAGGACAAGATGGGAAAGGTGATTTGGCAGCAAGATATGGGGAACCTTATTCATAATCTATAATTTTTTTTAATTATTATTGAGCCAGATAGATAGAATTGCTATTTTCCATATGTTTATAGAATCTGATCCTTTTATTCCATCTTTATATCTTTTATAAATTTGAGGCAATTCTTTGCAGTTGTAATATTTCTTTGTGAATTTATTTTTGAATATTAATTCATCTAAAATATTTTTTTCATATACTAACAAGTTTCTCTCAAATACAGGGAAAAAATTGATCTTCCCAATTCTCCATTGAATTTTTGGAGGTAGAAGATCACCTAAACCAATTCGAGCCAATAATCTACCCCATCCATTATTATATTTTATTTCAGTGGGAACAGCGTAACAGAATTCTATGAGTCTTTTATCCATCATAGGGTGGCGTGGCTCTATTGAAAATGCTCCTGTTAATCTATCCATCATCTCAAATATCATTTGATGGGTTCCACTTGTCAAATAATAATAATGTATTTTTTTGGAGCTGTTAGCAGTTTCAAAAGGTTTTAAAAATTGATTTTCATATTCTTTATTCAAATCAAATTTTTTTACAAAAGTTTTATTCAAATTAATGAAGTCTTTTTCTTTTCTAATGCCTTTGAATTTTAACCAGATATTTTCAATTTTTTTGCTTGAGGGGAAAATCACATTACCAATAAATATTTTAATTGGATGTACTTTTCGCACATTAGATATACTTATTATTTCTTGAATTAGTTTTTTCCACCTTAAATTAAAAAAAAGTTCCATTAAATATTTTTCTCCTTTATAAAGAAGACAATCTCCATCATGTCCGCCTAAAACTACTCTAACATCATTTTCACCCATTTTTTTGTAGAGTTCCCATATCATTGCAATATTTGGCGTTTGAGAGGGTTCTTCATTATGAAAAAATATTTCTTTAATCTCTTTAAAAGGACTTATTGAATCAGCAACTAAATAATGAGGATTAATGCCTCCGGTTTCTACCACTTTTTTAATATAATAACTTTCATCAGATTCTTTTATTTTATCAAATACCAGTGAAAATGTATTAATGGGTGTTTTATAATTTGAAATATTTTTTGCCATTACTACTACTGATGAAGAATCAATACCCCCACTTAATTCAAAACCAACTTTAAATGGAGTCCTTAATCTGCATTCTATAGCTTCTTCAAATAATTGATAAAATTTTTTATAATAATCCTCTATACAATCAAGCTTGATTTCTAAATCAGGATTCAAAGCCCAGTATTTTATTTTAGAATGATTTTTTAAATTTATAATTGTTTTATGTGCTGCAGGTAGACGGAATATTTTTTCATAGAAAGTCAGGTCGCGTTCTGTTGAAATAGGAATTAAATGATGGGCAACCTTCAACTCATTAATCTCCCTAGGAACACCATCCACACAAAACAAGGCCTTAATCTCAGTCCCAAAGACAAACATATCATCATCTAAATAATAGTAAAAAGGCTTAACTCCCATATGGTCCCGTGCACAGAATAACTTCTCTTCCTTTTTATCCCAGATAGCAAAGGCAAAGTCGCCCAGTAACTTATCTGGACAATCTTCACCCCATTTCTCATACGATTTCAAAATAAAATAACTATCAGAAACATCTTCCTCATCTTTAAGGCCTAATTCTCTAGATAATTCGTCCCTATTATCAATACGAGCATCTGCAGTAATCACTAGGCCATCTTCTTCAAAGGGTAGCTTTTCATGCAAAGATTCTTGAGTGGTCCACAGCATCTGGTGGCCTAATCCCACAGGCCCGTCACACCAAATGGCCGATCCATCGGGGCCTCGGTGAGATAATTTTTCATTCATTTTTTTCATGAGTTCTGGATCTACATTCTTTCCATTTCTCATGAATATTCCGGTTATGGCGCTCATGGTTTCACTTTTATCACTTTATCGGCCCTTAAAAAAGTATTTAGATTATAATAGATTATTAGGATGGTATCTATTATAATTATTTATAGTATTTACCCACGCATTCTTCAATTTCTATTTCAATTATACTGGTACCCCGCACGGCCTTTTCTGGAAAATCAATTCCTTCTAAGTGTGGGGTGTATTTGGCCACTATTTTATTTAGGATATTTATTTTTAAATCAACATCATCCTTGATTATTGATGCTTTTCCCAGAATTAACACACTTTCATATTCGGTATTCACATCACATGGTGCATCATCTAGAATAAGGCCTTTCATAATGAAAGTTTCAAAACATACTTTTTCATTAGCTAAAATATTGCTTATTTTCTGGCCTCTGGGTAAGCCGTGGATGAAAATCTTGTGATCATGGTAGACAAAGTGCACTGGTAAAATGTAAGGGTATCCGTTTTCATTTATAGTTGCTATATTTCCAACAGGAGTTTTTTCCAGTAATTCTGTTATTTTTTCTTCACTTAACGGATGTTTTTTCATTCTATACTGCATTGTAATTACTCCTTGAATATAAAATAATCAGATTCCATTTGATAAAAATATTTTTCATTTTATCTTACTTTTTCTAGAATACTGTTCATTATTTTTAAAAATAGTTATTTTTATTCGAGTATATTTAAAGATTTTTGTACTATTTTGTTCAATTGAAAGATATAGATATTAAAAAATTATCAAATAATCTCAGTTGAAAATCCTTTAAAAAAGCAATAAGAAGCAAAATAAGAATATAAATTAAAATAAGTATATTATTAAATTTCTAGATTCCCCAGAATAATTATTTTAGGCCACATTAAATAAGATATTTAGCTTTTCTTCTGCGGTTTGAAGGTATTCTTTATGCAATTTTCATACCCTCTTTCATAACATTGTTTATAAATGGTGTTTTTGTCTTTAAGTCCTGTGGAAGGAGTACTTTAATTGAAATATAGTCTTCAGTATCCAGAAGCACGTCAAAAGCCAGGCCACTCATTTCTCTCCACCCTTCTGCTTCATCACCCGTCCATACAACTAAAATATCGATATCAGAGTCTTCTCGAGCTTCGCCCCGGGCTACGGATCCGAATAGTATTATGCTGTTAATAGAATCACCATATTTTTGGAGGGCTCTTTTGACAAATTCATTAACCGCTTTTTTGTATTCTTCTTGGAGCTCCATAATTCATTTTATGTGTTAACTTAAAAATAAACTTTATCCTCATTAAATAATAATTCTTAAAGTCAGTTATAGTTAAATCCTATTCCTATAACTTATCTCTTTAAATTTAAAGGTAAAACTAGTCCCCTTAGTTCCATCAATCTTTAAATCAGCATCTAATTGCGTGGATAGACTTTTAACCAGTTGCAATCCTAAGGTCTTAGTACTATCTATATCCACATCCGGGCCTAAACCCACTCCATCATCACTTACCTTTAATATAAATTCATCATCAATTTTATTAAAATTAATCTTCAAAGTACCTGTATCCCTTCCCTTAAATGCGTATTTAATGGAGTTGGTTAGGAGTTCATTGACAATTAAACCTAGTGGTATGGCTGTATCCAGGTTGATATAGATATCTTCCGCATCAATGATGGGCCTTATTTTTTCGGGGGATACGGTATAGCTTAAAAATATGTCTTTTATTAGTTGCTGGAGGTAACTTCCAAATTCTATCTCACTTAAACTGGTGGACTGGTATAGCTTCTCATGGACTATGGACATGGATCTTATACGATTCTGAGACTCCCTTAAAACTTTTTGAACTTTCTCTTCCTCTTCAAAATTGGCCTGGAGATTCAATAGAGAGGATACTATCTGCATATTATTTTTAACCCGGTGGTGTATCTCCCGCAGTAGTACTTCTTTTTCCTTGATGGATTTTTCCATATTCTCTTCGGTATATCTTTTCTCCAGTAAGTTGGTGAATATTTCCCCCATCAAAATTAAAAGGTCAATATCTCCTTTATTACAATCCATCTCCATTTTAACCATATCAAAACCCACATATCCCAGGACCTTCCCATGAAACTTCATGGCCACCGCGGTCATAGATTGTGTATCCTTTGATAATAATAATTTTCTTTCAAATTTAGCTTCATCTGGCAGGTTTTTCACCGATTTAATATGGATTTGCCCCTTACTTTTAAGTTTTCCCAGGCTCCATCTAAAGAAAGGTTTTTCCAGATTCTGCAGATTATCAATTTGTGGCTCTATATGTGGTGCACACCACTCATGGGTGTTACTTAAAAGATTACCATCAGGGTTTAATTGGAATAAGTAGCTTCTATCTACTTGCTTGAATTCACCAATTTTTTGCAATGCTTCATTTATGGCATCATCCACCATTTCTGGTTTTTTGTTGATGAAATTCTTAGAAATATCCATTAATAGGCTTTCTAGTTCTAAACGATACTCCATTTCTTTTTCAATTCTTTTCTGTTCACTTATATCACGCAGAGACCCTTCCACACCTATAATTTCTCCTTTTTTATTATGTCGAAGGTGGGCGTTTATGGAAACATAAAACGTATCATTTAAATCATTTCTTAGCCGGACCTCATAATGGTCTACTTCGCCTTTTTCTTTTATCTGATTTAATAATTCTTGGCGGTCCTCGGGTTGATGGTACCATGATTCAATAGGGGAACCAATCATTTTTTCCCGATCAAATCCAGAGTAACGGTTGATAGATGGGCTGATATCTATTATTTTCCCCTTATTATCGGCCTGGTAGAGCACATCTTGTACATTTTCAAATATTTCCCGGTATTTCTTTTCACTATCTTCCAGTTTTTTCTGTGCCTCTTTTAAAGGGGTGATGTCCACTACCGAAACCACGTATTCATCCAGATATGGGATATGGTCCACCATTATTTGGGAGAGATGTGCATCTCTATTATTATCAATTAATCTGGTTTCATAGGTATTAGGGGCTTTTTCCGGATTTTTTTGACGTATTTTATTATATTCAATCATGCGATGCAGATCGTCGGGGTGGGTAAAATCCATCCAGGTCTTTTTAAACTCCAGTTCTTTCTTAGAACTATTTAAAAATTCCTCCATTTTATGATTTACCAAAGTAAACAAACCTTTTTTATTAAATATCCCGGTGGGAACTCCTGTATTTTCAAATAAGGTTCGATATAATGATTCTGATTCCCGGAGCGATTTCTGGATTTCTTTAATTTCACTGATATTTCGAATAATGGCCAGTACTTCATTAGAATTTAATTTTGTTAAACGAGCCTCAAAATAATTAATATTTCCTTCTAGCTCTAGTTCATATTCAAATTTTTCTCTGACCGAGTTATCAATAGTATTTTTAATCTTACTCCTGACTAATTCCAGATAATGGGGGGTCAGTTTTAGTTCAGAGATATTGCTTCCTACAATTTTTTCCGGGGAAAGTGCCAGGTAGTCATTGCTGGGTGATTTAAAATCTATAAAGGTACCATCCTTTCGGATGATAAACATAATATCTGGTATGGCCTCCAGGATGGCTCTGCTTTTATGTTCACTTAGTTTTAAAGCATCTTCAGTTTTTTTACGTGGAGTAATATCTGAGAATCTGAATAAACGACCTACCTGAACGTCATAGTGATCATAGATTTCAGTAAGTTTTAGTTCAAGCCATAAATCATAGTCCTTTAAAAAAATTTCATTATCACCACTTGGATTATGGTAATAAGACTTAAGGGCACCTAAATCCTTTAAAACATCATTAATATCATTACCCAAATCATCATCATTTATATCAAGCATACTTGCGGCGGGATTAACTTCTAACAACTTGTGATTATTATCAAATATCATTACTCCACTTTTAATATTACGCAGGAGCAAATCATGGGCTATTTGGTTAATGTCTAGTAAATTATAGCGGAAAATCCCTAAAAATAATAATATTACGGAAAAACTTAAGCCAAAGGGAGTTATGTCCAAACCAGGAATTGGAGATAATCCTGAAGCATATATTAAACTGAAAATTAAGGGTATCAACCCACTTAAAATTAATATATAAAATTTTTGTTTATTTTTTTTATCTTCGGTTCGTATTTTCTGGCTTAAAATTATGGTTCCCACTAATAATAGGCTGTAACTGTAGAAGATATTAATATAAAATAAGGGGCCCTGTTCATATAGGAGTAGTGCTCCCGGTTCACTAGACACCGGGGTGATGCTGGGCCATATAAGGCCGTGCCAGGCATTGGTTAAAGCCATAATAGTAATAATTAAGGGAGTTAATAATAGAAGTCCCACGCTTAGGGGTTTAAAATATTTATCATATTTAGTAAAACTCATGACTAAAAGAAACCAGAAAGCAGCGACCGTGGTGGCACCTATATAAGTTATCTGGGTCCACATAATCTTGGTACTGGCATCTGAACTTAATAATGCCAGGCCCGATCCCATGTACCACAAAAATACGCTTAAGGTTAAACATATAAAATAAGTATTAAAACGGGTAAATGGCCGTTGATAGCTGCGAAAGGTAAGAGATAGAGTCCCCATCGCAAACAATAATAAAATGATTCCTAATGCCGAGTATTGCCCATTCATAACATAACTTTCATATTATTAATTTAATATATAATCTAATGATAATATATTTTACTATATCTAAAAAAAGGCCAATGAATTCTTTTTAACTGACAATAATGGTTTAAAAATAAATAAAAAATATTTTTAATATCTTTTTAAGAGATTAAGATGAGATTTGTTTTATTAATTCTGGTTAGATTTTTAAGAGATTAAGATGAGATTTTTTTTACCAATAAAATCCATAAGCAGCACTCTTAATTATTATACTTATTTTTCTGTTCCCATATCTAAAATAGAAACATAATCAATCTCTGATTCACCTAAAATAACTCCACCATCATGTTCTAACCAGGCATGGGCCTCAAATTCTCCTTTATCCCTACTAACCCCAATCTTAATATTAGAATCATATCCATACTGGGATAATAATATCTGACCAGCCAGGGCCCGTACCAAACAGGTAGCTCGGGGAGTGAAACGACTCATCACCTGGGTGGCCCAGGTAATTCGTGCTAATGGTATGTTATTTTTACCACTTTTGTGAGTAAATCCTTTAATTATTCTTTGAATTCGCACAAAAGAAAATATCCAGAGCATTATTCTAACTATCCACAAGGTGGCCAGGGCTTTAATTAGAAGCCATTTAGTTTCATTATTTAATTTAAGAAAACTGTGGATAATAGTCATAATTAGCTGCTCACTTATAAGAAATTATAATTAAAGAAATAGATTATTATTTGTTTTAGGTAGTTAATAACCAGATTATGTAGTTAATTACCCGGAAATAACTATTTTATCAAGATAATTAACTCTAAGAAACCTCTATACCTGAGAATAACTTATAATTATTCTAAGAGACCTCTATAAGATTTTTCTCCTCTAGATTACCCAGTAACTCTATTAAATCCTTCTCACAAACCTCTTCTTCCACATCGTATTCATTTAAAATGGCCTCTTTAATCTCTTTTACCGCTATGGGTTTTTGAATAAGATTCCATATAAAGGCCCCTACAGGATTAAGGCCATAATAAACACCGTCTTTCAGGCCTAAAATTACTACTTCGTCTTCTAAATCGCAGTGTACTGCTTCTTTGGTTACTGAAATTACTGATAAATCGGATATAATCATTATTTATTCCTCTAAAAAAGTTATTTAATTATAATAATCGTATGTGCTATTAGTATATTCAATTTTAATTATATTATTTTTGTAAATTAATTATTAAATTAAATAATATAATAAACTAATTTCAACCAATAATTATACTTAGCAATGCTTGAAATCAGGTACGGTAATTATATAATTCTACCTAACACCTATGATTATATTTAATCTTAATATAATTTAATTCATTGTTCATTAAAAACAATCATAATCCATTAAGTAAACACCATCAATTATACACATTCGTGTCAAATTAAAAATAAAAATTATCATAAAATTAAAAAGCAAACTGTTGACGTGTGTGTACCCTGGCCAACAGCAACTTTTATTATTATTAATGGATCTAACATTATAAATAATTTTTGGGCCATTAGCATTGGTTTTTATTTAAATTTAAATGCATTATTGCTTTTGTTTAACAATATGGTACTAACCATTTAATTTATAATCTAAAAATATCCTCCTAATTTAAGAGAAGTAATTTATCAAATAAAGTACTAATAAATAATTAAGAATTAAATTTTTTCCATTTGATAAATTAAATACCGAATTCTCTTGCTTACTCCATGATATCATGATAAAAGACACCCGATCATTTGCATTAATTCTGGCCTTCCTAGCTTCTTTCTTAACCCCTTTTGTAGGTTCCTCAATTAATATTGCCCTTCCACAAATAAGCCAGGAACTCTCTATAAATGCTCTTGTAATGGGATGGATACCCACGGCATACTTGCTGGTCTTGGCCGTTTTATTAATTCCCGTGGGTCGATTTTCAGACATTCATGGCCGTAAAAAAATATTCTGGATGGGAATTATTATATTCACCATATCCTCATTTTTAGCTGGTTTTTCGATTTCTGGTGAGATGCTATTATTCTTCCGAATAATTCAGGGAATTGGATCGGCCATGATATTTGCCAATGTTAATGCCATGGTAGCCTCGATTTTTCCAGTTATGGAACGAGGCCGTGCCCTGGGTATAGCGGTCACTGGAGCATATTTAGGACTTTTCTTAGGACCAGTTCTCGGAGGAATTTTAACGGAGAGTCTGGGCTGGAGAAGTATTTTCTTCTTCAACGTTCCTCTGGGAATAATCACCACTTACGCTGCATCTAAACTTAAAGAAGAATGGAAGCCGGCTCAGGGTGAAAAATTTGATATTAAAGGTACTTTTATACTGGGAATTTCCATGGTACTGGTTATTCTGGGACTTACCCAGCTTCCAGAGATTAATGGCGCATTTTTACTATCTGCGGGGTTAATAACCGGAATAATTTACTATTTCTACCAAAATAAAATCGAAACCCCGGTATTTGACCTGGGCTTATTTAAAAACAGGACTTTTGGATTTAATAGCCTGGCCACTCTTATCAGTTACACGGCCGCCTACCCCTTAATATTTCTTTTAAGTTTATATCTTCAATATGCTTTAAAATTAAACCCGGCCACTACCGGAATTATCTTAGCTGTCCAGCCACTTTTTATAACCATTTTCTCTTCCTATGCTGGCCGTCTATCTGATCGCAAAGACCCTTATAAATTGGCCATGCTAGGAATGAGTATAGTAACCATGGCTACATTTGCTCTGGCCTTTATTAATACCCAGATTTGGGAAATAATCATTCTTTTAAGTATGATGGGTATTGGATTTGCCCTATTTGGAACTCCAAACAACAACATTGTATTCTCTTCAGTTAAAAAGAAATATTTTGGTGTGGCGGGAGCTTCTTTAGTTACCATGCGGGTGGTAGGTCAGTTAATGGGAATGGCCTTTGCCCTATTACTTTTGAATATATTTATTGGAGGATCCTTTATAGGCCCGGAAAATATCGATCTCTTTATATTATGTACTCAGATTTCCCTGGTCTTATTTAGTATAATGTGCTTTTTCGGGGTGGTTGTTACCTGGAAGGGTAAAAAGTAACTATTATGTGGTTTTTAGTATTCTTGTTACCTGGCGGGGGAGGGATTAATTTTACATTTTGGAGCACTAAATGATTCTAAAATCTTTAGCCGCAGGTTAAAAGAACTAGAAAAAGATGAATTATACGAAAAAACGACTAATAATATTTGAAAAAGGACAGGGTATGATTAATTTTTCCAGGCTTAGAAGTTGGTATTCAATATCATAAAGGAATATATTGCGGTAGAGCGGCCTAGTAAATGTTTTTATTTTTTTAATATGAAAACATGGTTTTATGGTGATATGAGATTATTATTTCTTATAAATAAAAAGGTGGGGGAAAATGATTTTAATATCAATTTATTTTTTTTTACGGGTGTTGATAAATCCTCCTAGTACCATCAGAATGGCTAGGACTATTCCTGCTATTGGAATTCCAGTATTTTGCATCCCTATGGTTTGCGAGTTTACTTTTGATGTGGATGTCTCGGATGCTCCTAGAATAGTTACTAAAGTTTGTACTCCTTGGTGATCATTCGCGGTTACCGTGGCTATACCCGAACCTTCATCAGCTCTTAAAATAGCAGTAGCCAGACCATTAATCCAGGGGGCTGTCACCGATTTACTTCCTACATTTCCCAGGTTGGTGGTGAATGTTACCTGAGGGCCGCTGAAGAACATAGCTGCATTAGAACTGTGATCACCACCAGTTGAATCTGTGTAAACATCTGCAGTTATAATAGAAGTTTCACCAGCTTTAATAGTGGAGGGGTATGCATTAATATTCAAAACTAACCATGGATAATAGTTTAAAGTTCCAGTTCCCACGAAGAATTTATTAGCATGAGGTGAATTGGTCCCATACCAGTTGTAAGTGGCTTTGGTTTTGCTTTTTTCTAGTTCATGGAACATCTTATCCAGATCATCACGGATGGGTTTTAAGATAGGTTCCAGTTCAGGATGGTTTTTAATGGCATCATCAATGGGTTTAAGCATTTCATCGATACTGGGCCCAAATGATGAAAATTTAAAGTTCTGAATGTAATATTCAAAGTTTGCAATCCGATTGTAGTTAATTGTTCCATTAGGCGAACATATTACAATACCATTACCTGAACCATCTCCTTCCAGGTTGTTTCCTGTAATTATTGTGGTGTTAAAACCAGCAGCTACCATGCCCACATCATTAGCTCCATTAACTCCGATTACTGTATTATGCAACATGTTAAGATTTGCTAGAGCTGTGCCTACAATTCCTGCGGCTATGTTAGGGGAGTTAATATTATAAACACTATTATTTTCTAAAGTTGCATTATTAAATAATCCAAGACCCAACATCCCCACTGCTGCCTTAGCATTATTAATATTTACAACTATGTTGTCTTGTAATTTTAAATCACCTAAAGCTATAATTACTATTCCCACAGCCTGTTCATATGCACTTATTTGTGATATTTTATTTTTAGAGACCAAAACAGTGCCATTCCCTATAATAGCGGCTTCAAGAGCGTATACGGAGCTACCAGTAGATCCTGTTAATTTGGATAATTCATTGCCAGAAATCACAGCATTAATGCTACTGGTTATTAATTCCATTCCCATAATAGCGCTAGTGGCATTGATACCAGTAATTATATTTTTAGTGACCATTAAATTGGTGACATTGCCCACTTCTGGATTTCCATCTGCACCTTTACTCTTTCCCACTTGAATTCCAAATACACTACCACCAACACCAAACGCGTTGATGTTGGTAATAGTATTTCCCATGGCATTAAAATCAGTTAAACTCCCGTTAATAGATACTGTAATTCCATTTACGGATCCTTGACCAATTATATTAGATATGTGGTTTCCAGAAACAGTGAAGAAACCCTGGGAAAGGTTTCCTAGAATACCAGTTTCTGATTGGCCAGAAATAACATTACCTATAATTGTAGTGTTACTTCCTGAAACTGTAATTCCGGTTTTACCTCCAATTATTTCATTATTTTTAACATTACAGTTGTCTGCACTGACATTAACACCGGTACCAGTAGTTGAACTATTTATTTTGAATCCATCTATGGTGCTTCCACTTCCATCACCAGTGCTATCATTTACTACAGTAAATCCTGTATTTGTGGCTTGTATTTCTACATAATCCCCCTTATTGGCCTGTAGGGTTAATTTTTTATTTACTATAACATCTTCAGTGTATCTTCCACTGTGCACATTGATAACATCATCATCCAGAGTGTTTGCATTATCTATTGCTGACTGAATTGTAGTGTAAGTCTTTCCACTCCCCACTTCCCATTGAGCTGCAGATACACCACTAAAACCAAAAAATAAAATTCCAATAAGTAATAAAGCCTTAAAAGATCCCATATTAGCTTTTATTTTCAAATTTCCACCTTCTTAGACCCCTGACAGGTAATAAATAGTAAGTATGAAGATATATTATCATATTACTATTTCTTTTTTTCGGTGATGATTTTAAGTCTTTAATATGGTGTCAATTGATAACTGTGGAATACTTGTTTGATTATCTGTTAAATTAAAATAAGAACTAACTTCTATTCATGGTCAAGTCTCTGTGATCTTGATTGCTTTCTTTTGACTTAGTATGCCGTGTTTTTTGGTATTTTTACTACTAGTGAATTTAAGGTGTGGTTGTACTTGGTAAGGGAGAAAATAGTTTATTTTAACAAAATTTATTATACACCAGAACTAATTTAACCAGAACTAATTAATTATTAACTTCCATTTTTTTGGGGGGAGTGAATGAAAAATTATCAAAGGGATAAAACTCCATTAATCACGGATGAAGAAGATTATGAGAGTAACTTTTATTCGCCCTGGATTGAAAAAACATTTAAAATATCTAAAATTCTTTCATCAGCATTAACATTACGGTCTATAATTATTTTGTTGGGCTGGATTCTGGACATATCCTTTTTAAAGGGCCTATTAATGGGCTAGGTAACTACTAGATTTAATACGGCCATTATTTTCCTAATTTTAGGAATTTCTTCCTATCTTTTAAATGCTATTAAATTTAGGAAAGTTCATTACTCGTCCAGATTAAACTGATTTTTCTTTTAAGTAAAAGCAAGAAATTATAAAAAAAATGAAAAAAGAAAGACCAATGGTCTTTCTAAAATGGCAGTTCTGCGTATGTTCCTTTCATCTTAGCAGTTGCCGTATTCCAATTGGTTATGTTACCCAGAGAATTACTATTACTGGTTGCATCAGCTTTAACCCAGGCCCCATCTATGAGAAACTCCGCCCAAACGTGTCCATAGACATTACCACTGGTAAAAGTGGCGTCGGCATGCACATATTTGGCTGCAATTCCTGCGGCCCGGGAAAGGGCCACTAAAAGATGGGAAAGGTCCACACAGTTTCCAACCTTGTTTTTCAAGGTATTCACTGCTCCGTACTTGGTATTGTAGTAGAAACTGTAACTGGTGTTGTTTCGAACCCAGTTAAATATGGCTGTAGCTTTGGCCAGGGTACTGGTTAGCCCGCTGGTTAGAGAAGATGCCAGGGCCGTAATATTAGAGTCTGTGGATTGACAGTTTTTAGTTGGTTGCAAGTACTGAATGGTACTGTTCTGATATACGGTGTCGTCAATGGTTACATAGCTAGGTAAACGATCATTCAAACTCTGGAAATTCAGAATCTTGGCCAGGGAATAAACCATGGTTTTAAATTGCATATTTCCTAGAGAAGTGCTCATAGAACCTGGAGCTGCATGGTTAGTATTGATGTAGTTCACTATACTTTGAGCTAGACTCACATAGTCACTTAGATACAAATTACCACTTAAGGTACTTCCACTGGATGTTGGATCACTGGATAATGTTTTTTGCCCTACACCGCTGTTTTTCCCGCTATTTAAGTTTAAAATTCCATTAGCCATGAGGCATAGGAATTCACTAACTTTTAACTGCTGGGAATTCACGGTTACGTAATTAGGAAGTCTGTTATTGGTTTCTATGAATGATTTGAGGGAACTGGCCGCACTTTCAATAGCTGCCAGGGAGATAATACTGGAAGTAGTATTTCCGGCAGATTCCGAAGAGGTGTTGGTATGTGCCGTTGAATTTATAGCTAAATTCCCTGAATAGTTAAAGAAATCGCTGTTCAAAACATTACCGTATCTAAAGAGCGTATATCCTGTGGCACCATTATTTAAAGCAGTTTGAGTATCATTAAGTAACTCAGCCGATCCTAAAGGTGTGGGGTTAGAATCAGATTCATAGGTCATTATACCGGCCCAAACAGGCTTACCATTAGAATGGGTGGATATGTACTTGGTTACCGATGCAATCCAAGAAGCATCTTCCTTGTAATTTCCCTTGTAAATCATAGGGACCAGAACATCGAGATACTTTCCCAGAGCAGGGTAATCCTGTCCATAGTAATAGGCGTTGCTTCCGGTCTCAGGCATGAGTGCTGCAGAGAGAAGAGCAGAAGGATTAATGGCTTTTACTGCTGCAGAGATCTTGGCCACAATATTTGTAATGGCTTGCGTTCCATTGGTACTGTTATATGCTTTTCCAGAGTATCTAATGTAATCCAGGTGTATTCCATTGATTCCATCGATTTTGGTGTAGTTGACAATTCGCGCAGTTAAGTTGTTGATGTAACTGTTGGCATAGGTAGTATTGTACCCGGTATTGGTAGTCGTGGTGTACTTGGTTTGATAAGTGGTTTTGTACTTTATGGTGTACTTGGTCTGGTAAACGTACTTGTAATAGGTCTTTTTTACCCATTTGTACTTTAATTTGTACTTCAGTTTACCTTTGTACTTGTAGTAACTTTTGTAGTACTGTTTCACTGATTTTTGATAGGCCACTTTCACTTTGGTCTTGTAGTAGTATTTGTAGGGTGTTTTCACAGCTACTTGGCTGGATGTAGTAACCTGGTAGTTGTACTTACCGGTGGGATCTATGAAAGTTTCGTTGTATTTTAAACAGATTACCCAGGCACTTACTCGAATACTGGAATTTTTAGCTTTACTTAAAAATGCGGTGAGGTTGGTCTTATATTTGGCATCATTTAAAGCCGCCTGTTCTAAGAATATGTCCTCAATTCCACCTTCTTTAATTTGGGTAAAGTTTATTTTTCCCATGTCGCTGGCTTTAACCCACATAGAACCGTGAGCTGAGTTACTGTTGTCACTGGCTGATGCACTGCTGGTACTGGTCTGGGGAGTACTAGAATTAGTACTGGTTGAAATATTGTTACTGCTATTGCTGTCACTGGTTTGATTGTTTGTGTTATTCGAATCAAAAGTTTTTAATGGTGTAGAACTGTTTATATCAGTGTCATTTACTGATGTTCCGTTTACTAGTGTTTCTGCGTATATAACATTGGAGTTTAGAAATGCTAAGCAAATCGTTAATAAAAAAACTATTTGTAAGTTTCGCGAAATTATTACCGCCTCCATATCAACTAGGCCTAATATGGTCATATTTTACTGATTAATATTGTTAACAGTTAAAATTTGATAAAAGACCCGATGATAAAACATATGGACTTCAAATTACTATATAAATATTTTGATTTAAAATTGAAAAAAAGACATTATATGGGCCTTTTAAATTAAAAGGGACTCTATTAAAAGGTTTTATATTTAATTATGGTGGAAATGACTTGTTGGGAGCTTATTTTAACTGAAAAGTTTTTGAAAGAGCTTTTTTTAAGAATAAACCCATCATTTAAGACCATTTTATTTATTATGAGTACTATGGTAACTTATTTAATAACTTAGTTCTACTCGTGAAGAATAATAAGGCCATTTAATGATTAATATAGATTATTAATCTACTAAGTAATTTTAATTTGATATAGATTCATTTTAAGGGGTTTAATATTCCTAATTCATCTAAATCACAATTAATTACAAAATGTTCACAATAGTCTATCCATTTGGATTTATAATCGTTGAAATAATCCTAAAAGTTTAAGTTAATGGAATACATTTAAATAATGTTCTGCGTTATTATAATGGTTGTTATACTTCTTAGAATATGGTAAATGAGGATAACTAATTAAATTAAAATATTAATAATAAAAATCAGATTTTATCAATTATTAATACTCAAACTAATTTATAAAACATAATAACTAATTAAAATTATAAGAATTCTAATCTATTTCATTAATCAAGTATATTGACCTTTAACCATAATAGGTGAAAAGAAATTCTATAATAATTCGGTTTAAGTTAATCTAAAATAATCTACTTCAAATAATAATATCCCTAATAATCCACTAATATTTTACCTCAAATAATAATGTCTCAAATAATCTAACTCTAATATTTTACCTCAAATAATAACCTATATCAAATAACCCATTATGTCAGTGATATCATGATTTCATTTCGTAAAATTTACAATAAGATGGAAAAAAGGCCTTTATGGGTGTATTCCATCATATTAATAGCTTTTGCAATTATTTTTACAATTTACTTACTTGAAGTGCAGATTAGAATTGGAGTAATTTACTGGGATGTATATCTTTATTTAAACAATGCCCTTATGTTTGCCGGACTAGGTGAGGGCTATAAAATTTACTTATCTCCTTTAATCCCCTTTTTAACATCCCTACTGTATCGTGCTGGCTTGGTATTCCAGTCCTCTCTTTACTTAGTGACCGGTTTAATATTTATTCTGGGTATTTATGGGATGTATTTGCTCCTAAATCTTCGATTCACCCATCTAAAAAGCTTTGCTGGGGCCATTATATTTACCTCCTGTTCAGTTGTACTGCCGTGGGCCGTATCTGGAGCATTGGATGTTCCGGCAGTTTGTTTTTCAATCTGGACTATATTTTTAGCAGTTTATGGTCTTGAAAAAAATAATAAATCCATTTACTTCATATTTCCAGCAGCAGCTCTAGCTTTCCTTACTCGATATACTTCGGGCTTACTTATTTTACCTCTTTTATTTTTATTTATAACCCATTATTTTGATAAAGGATTTACTAAAAGTGAAATAAAAAAAATAGCTATTAGTATCGTTCTGGGAATTTTAATTTTCCTTCCATTTGTTGGATTTTTTTATGCTAATTTAGGAAACCCCTTCCCCTTCTTGGACCAATTCGGGGTTAGTGTTGAAAACCATGCTTCTACCAGAGATCCGGGATTAATGCCAGATAAGGCTTATTATTTAAAAAATATTCCTAACTATATTTCCAGTTATCCCTTAAATGATTCTAGACTTGATTTTGGATCAATGATGACACCTAATACCGGCCAAGTTAACCCTATTTCTTATTTATTTTTGTTTTTAACAGGATTGGGCCTTATTTCCTATGTTTCCGGAATTTTAAATAAATTATGGGCTTTTTTAAAGAATAATTGCCTGGATCGTGCTACCAAAAAGAATACTAGCTCTGCGAGGAATATTAATAAAAAATTAGATTCATGGCTCAATAATAGATATATTCTACCCATAATGGTTTTTTTAGTTGAAATATTGATTATTTTATTTATTATCAGCTTAGGCGGTAATTCATACTTAATAAGTGAACTTCTAATGTTTTCCACTATTTTAATTACCTATTTCGCCTTGCGAAAAATTGAAATCATTAAGGGACTGGAAATCAAAAGGGTCTTTAGGATTGATTTAGTTATTTTAATATGGTTTTTGACCTATCTTATTTCTCACAGCTTTTTATCCATAAAGGTGGATAGATATTTCATCACCATGATTCCAGCTGTGGTTTATTTCATGGTTCTGGGACTTTCCAATACAGGTAATCTTATAGCGAGATTAACTAATAAATTAAACCATAAAAAAATTATATCTGGGGCTCTTATATTAATTTTAGCCGTAACTCTATTTGCTTCTGCCCTGCAGCCCTATGAAGACAAAGTTCCTTACAAGGTTTATGGATTTTTGGAAGAAGGAGCAAAAATGATGAAAACCTATGATCCCCAATATAAAGAACAAGTCATTTTTTCAGATCAATGGCCTGCTTTAAGTTGGTATCTCAAAATGGATGTCCGGAGAGGATATCCGCAGGATTTTAAAACATCAGATGAATTTTCACAGATGCTTAAAAATTCCAATGCCACCTATTTCATAAGCACTAATGGGCGAGGTTCTTTGAATATGGAGGGCTATAGCAAAGTAGCTAATGACAAAATTGTTTATATTTATAAAAGAAATTGAGTATAATATAAGAAGAATTGTATTTTAATATTAAATAATTAAATTAAATATTAAATTTAAAATATAAATTATAATTTCAATAGATTATGGTAAATTGAATTATTCCCCTTTATAAAATAACAGAATTTATTAAATAGTAATTGAGGCCTAAAAATGGAAAAAATAAAAAAATGTATGGCCAATAATAAGCCTTCCTTGATAGCATTCACTCTCTTGGCAGTTATAACTGCTATTTTTACCTATGCTCTTGTTACCATACAATCTCAAATTGGAGTGTATTACTGGGATATATTTTTATATCTGAATAATGCCCTTAAAATGGCGGGGATGGGTGTGGGCGATACGCTTTACTTATCCCCATTTTTACCATTTATCACCTCACTATTTTTCAGAGCAGATTTAGTCTATGAATCAACTTTATTTGCCATCAGTGGAGTTTTTTACTTTTTAGGAACCTTGGGCCTTTATTTAATTTTAAAAATGAGATTCAATGAATGGGAAAGTTTGGTAGGTGCCTTATCTTTTGCTACATTCACCGTAGTTCTTATATGGGCTGTTTCTGGAGCTCTGGACGTTCCAGCAATTTCTTTATCTATATGGGCCTTGTACTTCACTTTACTGGCCGTTAAAAAAGATTCAAAATTCTTTTATCTTGCTTTTCCCGTGGCCATGCTGGCCTTTTTAACTAGATATACTTCGGGTTTAATTTTAATTCCCATGCTCCTGGTAATTTATATAAACCGTCCCCAAGGGCCTGATTTGAAAAAAGCTATAAAAGGAATAATTTTAGGTGTATTAATCTACTTACCCTTCATGTTCTATTTTAAAAGACAGGTAGGGAATCTTTTCCCATTTTTCCAACAATTTTCAGGATCGGCATCAGGTGCAGTGTCTTCTGCTAATCCAGGATACAGTTTAGATACCCTATATTATTTTAAACACATACCAGAATACATTTCTTCCCAGGCTATCAGTGGATATCAGAACATGCTGTGGCCGTCTTACAGTCTCCCCACTATACTGGCCTATGTTTTACTTGGAATTTTAATGATGGGAATTTTAATCTATCTATTTAAAATATTTAAACAGTTATTTGAAGAGTTTAAAACTCTTAAAAATGGAAATATTAAAAATGGAAATGAATCAATAAATGTTTTTGGTAAATTAAATAATCTAAAATCGTTTTATTTCAGGCTAGCGGCCGTTATTATCTCCGTGATTATTCTAGTAGGAACTTATTCCCAGGTTTCTTATGCGGTAAGTGAAGTTATCATGGTTGTGATGTCCATTTCTATTTATCTCCTCTTAAAGGATTTAGATTTGAAATATCTGGACCTGGACATCTTATTTTTAACCTGGTTTTTGGCCTTTTTAATTATGCACAGTGCCCATCCAGTTAAGGTAGATCGTTATTTCATAACCATGGCCCCACCACTGGCCTATGGGATTGCTTTAGGTATTAATCAAATATCCAGTTTAATTAAATACAAATTCAAAGGAATTAATGCCACATCGGCTCTGATTTCTGTTTTACTGGTATTTTCCATGATATTTTCCACAGTTATCTATATTGATGCCATTCCCCACTCGGATCCCCAGGTTGAATCAGAACAAGCTGCCGCCCAATGGCTCATGAATTACGATCCTAACTATAAAAACAAGACCATTGCTGCTGATAGAGGCCCGGCCTTTAGTTGGTATCTTAAAAAATATGTATTTACGCGTATCCCTCTAAAAGTGACGCATGAAGTATTTACTCAGCTCATGGCTGAAATTGATCCTGAATACTACTTATATGTGCAATCACAGACTCCTCTTAATTTAGAAGGTTACCATGTCCTTAAAAAAGTAGATAACGTGCTTATTTATCAGAAAGATTAAATTTTTATTTTCATTATTTTCAAATTTTTTAATTATACATTATTTTTATAATTGAAAAATTAACAAGGGACATTTTTATACTTAATTTATAAGAAAAATATATAGGCTTTTAAATGAAAATTAAGTTAAATTAATTAATTGTGATGAGATATTATAACAAATCTCATAGGATTAAAAAAATTATATGGAATTATTATATGGAATAAAAATATAATACAATGATTGTTATTCACTAATTTAAGTTCATTTTAACAGATTTAAAGAGATTTAATAATTAGGAGATTTATTTATGGAAACTCAAAGAATTTTAGTTACTGGAGGCTCTGGATTTATAGGTACTAATCTAGTGAACGACCTTAGAAGTCGTGGTCACGAAGTACTGGCTCTGGACCTTTTACATCATGAAATAGATGATTATGTACGGGCTGATGTCAAAAATTATCGCCAAATAGAGCGTGTATTTGACAATAATGATAAATTTGACTATGTATATCATCTGGCCGCAGAATATGGCCGTTGGAATGGTGAAGACTACTATGAAAACCTGTGGGAAACCAATGTAATGGGAACCAAACACATGATTCGCCTCCAGGAAAAATTAAAGTTCAGAATGATATTTTTCTCCTCTGCAGAAGTCTACGGGGACTACAATGGGGTAATGAGTGAAGATGTAATGGTTGATAGGCCTATATCCGAAACTTATCAAATGAATGATTATGCCATCACCAAATGGGCCGGAGAACTCATGTGCATGAATTCGGCCACTATGCATGATACTGAAACGGTTAGGGTACGCCCTGTTAACTGTTATGGGCCTCATGAAGCTTATTCCAAATATAAAGGATTTATACCTATCTTCATTTACCACGCCTTGCACAACAAACCATACGACGTTTATATGGGCCACAAAAGGATAATTGATTATGTAGAGGATACGGCACGTACCTTTGCTAATATTGTGGAAAACTTTATCCCGGGGGAGGCCTACAATGTGGGCAGTAAACAGGAATGGGAACACGAAATAAAAGAGTATTCGGATATGGTTTTGGATGCTGTGGGAATTGATGATTCCATTGTAACTTACCATGAAGAAGAGGCCTTCACTACTAAAGTAAAAACCATGGACTTCTCCAAAGCCATTAAAGACCTCAAACACAATCCACAAGTTACGCCTGAAGAAGGTATCAAGAAAACTGTGGAATGGATGAAATGGTATTATAGAATTGAGGAATAATTTTTAAGGATTAATTTCTAGAAATATCAAGAATTATTAAAAAACTAAGATGATTAATTTAAATATTTATTAATAGGGATTCAACAAATAAATCCAATTCAAAAATCAGGAAACAATATTATGAGTAAAATAGTTGCATTACTGCCTGCTTTTAATGAAGAAGTTGCTTTGGGAAGCATAATTCTTAGATGCAAGGAACATGTGGATAAAATAATTGTTATCGATGATGGGAGCACGGACAGCACCTCTAAAGTAGCTGAACTGGCGGGTGCAGAGGTTATCCGGCATCATAAAAATATGGGAAAAGGAGCCGCTTTAAAATCAGGATTCCAAGCTGCTAGTGACGCAGATGTAGTAATTACCATAGATTCAGATGCTCAACACAATCCTGATGAAATACCACTATTAGTAGCACCTATTCTCGAAGGAGAAGCAGATGTAGTTAATGGAAGTCGTTACATTACAGGTGCCGATGAAAATACTCCTGCATATCGAAGAGTGGGCCAAAAAGTACTGGATAAGGCCACTAATATGTCCAGTGGACTGCATACCACCGATACTCAAAGTGGATTCCGAGCATTCGCTTCCAAAAGCTTTCCATTTTTCCGATTTGAAGAGAAGGGCTTTGGGGTAGAAAGTGAAATGTTAGTAGATGCTGCCCAGGCCGGTTTAACGGTGATAGAAGTTGAAATTGGGGTAAGATATGATGTAGATGGATCTACTAAAAACCCGGTAAGCCATGGAATCCGGGTTCTATTTAAGATATTCCAGGACATGGAATTAAACAGACCATTATACTATTTTGCCGCCCCGGGACTCCTCATATTTCTTATCGGTGCTTCTTTAGGATTGTTATTTCTGCGAGATTATATGTTAGGAATAAGTATCAATATAGGTCCTACTATGTTAGCCATCATGTTAACTCTATTTGGAACTTTTATGATGTTTACTGGTATTATTTTAGATTCCATGGGACGTATGATACGTCAAAATCGCTAAAAATCTCTTTAAACTATATCTTATATTAGATTCTCAACTAAATCGGAAACTTGAAGTTTGAATACAAGAGCGATTGTAAATATTTTTAGTTTATAATTATAATATGAGTTTAAATGGTTTGATTGTTATGGGGATTGCCATATGGCTTTAAAATATTTAAATAGGTTCCATAATAGTCTAATTTAGGAATATCATAAACATATTAATTTAAATGCTATGTATATTATTCAAATACACACAATAAATTCTCGATAGTATTGTGAAAATTTGGAGGAAGAATTTTGGATAAAAAGAATATAATAATATTATTACTATTTATATCAATTGCAGGACTATCATTTTCTGCATGGAATTTGTATAATACATTTACCTCTGATGGAATAGGCAGTGAAAGAATTAATATATTACTTTTAGGTTCAGATGCCCGAACTCCTGAACACAATGGATACACTGATTCCATTACCATTTTATCCATTGATAAAAAAACAAAGGAAATTTTTCTGCTTTCCATACCCCGTGATACCATGGTGCAAATTCCAGGAAGAGGTGTGGGTAAAATTAACAGTGCCTATGCCTATGGTGATATAAACACCACTAAAACCGCTGTGGAGAACTTTTTGAATGTGCGGATTGATTATTATATCTTGGTGGACTTCACCAGCTTTAAAGAGATGGTGGATACTTTGGGTGGTATCAATATGTATGTAGAACCCCATATTTCTGCTGTTAGGCCAGAATTAAATGGAAAAACAGGGATGAGTAGATTAACTGGTAGTGAAGCTTTGGTTGTTCTTCGTTTCAGACAAGATTCAGAGTCAGAAGGTGGGCGGATGAAAAGACATCGGGAAGCAATAAAAGCCATTACTGATGAAATCCTAAAACCATCTAACCTACTCAAACTTCCTATGATTTTAAATCAGCTAAGGCAAAATGTAAAAACAGATATCCCCCCGGTGGAAACAACGGTAATTGAAAAGTTAATCGCGGGCTTCGATATAGGCCATGCTAAAATCGAGGTGGTTCCAGGAAATTATACTAATATAAATGGAGAAAATTCCATGATTCCGGACATGAATAAAACCGAAGCTATTCTTGTTGAGTTAGGTCTAAGGAATTGATTTTTAAAGAATACGTCTTAATGGTAGGGCAGATATTCGATTGCCCTATTATGGTGAAAAATTTATATGATATTTTAAATATTTATTTTTAAATCAATTATTTTTCATTTTTTAAAAATTAATTATAGATAAATTAAAACAATATCATTACTTATTTTAAATAATAGAATTAATATATAAATTAAAACTTATTGTAAAATATAATCATTTTGTAAAATAATAATTAACTACTCTAATTAATTACTTAATTCCTAATAATCACAGAGGTTTGTTAAAATGGATCAATTTAAGGAATATGAAGATAAAACGGTACTGGTAACTGGGGGGGCTGGTTGTGTAGGGAGCAATCTCTCACGAAGATTAGGAGAATTAGGTGCTGGTAAAGTTATCATCCTGGATAACATGTCATCGGCCTATGAATGGAATATACCTCAACTGGATAATGTGGAGTTCATTAAAGGGGATATTTTGGATGATGCTTCTTTAAAAAGAGTCTTTAAAGAAAAACCAGACTATGTTTTCCATCTGGCGGCTCACTTTGCCAATCAAAACAGTGTAGATAATCCTGAAAAGGATTTAATGGTTAATGGTATAGGTATTTTAAAAGTTTTACAATACGCACAACTGGTTGGAGTGGAAAGATTTGTATACTCATCTTCGGGTTGTGGAGTCTATGGATTAGACTCTAAAATGCCATTTGAAGAACATGATATTTCTATTTCTCTACACACCCCTTATCAAGTAACAAAATTATTGGGTGAGTTATACACCAATTACTTCCACAATCTCTATGATATGCCCATTGTAAATGCCAGATTTTTCAATGTATTTGGCCCTGGTGAAGTCCCTGGAAAGTACCGAAATGTTATTCCTAACTTCTTCTACTGGTCCATGACTGGACAGGCCCTACCGATTACTGGTGATGGTTCAGAAACAAGGGACTGGACCTTTGTGGAAGATATTGTCAATGGACTTTTAGCTATGGGAATTAAAGAAGAAGCTATAGGTCAAGCCATAAATTTAGGCTCTGCCAAAGATAATCGGGTTATTGACATGGCCAAATGGGTAAATGAACTCACTGGAAATGAAGAAGGAGTGGCGTATATGGCCCGTAGAAACTGGGATGCCAAGACTCAGCTTTTATCATCCATTGAAAAGGCCCAAAAAATACTGGACTATCAGCCTACCGTTAGCTTTAAAGATGGCCTTAAAAGAACTCATAAATGGTTCGATGACAGCTGGGAAAACATAGAAGAAAGTGCTGAGTTTTAATTAAAATATTTTTTCTAAATATTTCTTCTAAATAATTATTTTTTAATCACTTATTTTTCTATAAATAAATATTTGGAACCCATTAATCTATTTTTGATAATTATATTAAATGAGGTGACACTTATTTATAAGATAAATCCCTATATTAATTGCAGATTTAATTAAAAGATTTTGTTAAGGGTCATTAAATTTATTCAAAACTTATTGATATTAAAACTCATCATTAAATTTATTCAAATTTAGTGAATTTAATTTATAGTTAACATATAATTCAATTTTTAAGAAATTCATAGGTAATTTAAATGCGTATACTCATTGTTCAGGAATCAGACTGGATTGAAAGAAATCCACACCAACAACACCATCTAATGGATCGCCTATCAGTCAAAGGTCATTCCATTCGAGTAATAGATCATGGGATTGATTGGAGAAGAAAGGATGAAAAAAGATATGATTTCCTGGTTGATAGAAAAGTTTACCACCATGTTCATAAGGTAAATCCTAAAGCCAGAATACAAGTTGTTAGGCCTTCTCTAATCCAGATACCAGTTTTAGATTATGTTTCTATTCCTTATTTCCATGGGAAGGAAATTGAAAGGCAAATAAAAGAATTTAAACCGGATGTAATTATTGCCTTTGGTTTGTTAAATGCTAATTTGGCGGCCAGATCGGCCAATAAACATGGTATTCCTTTTGTTTATTATTTAATAGATGTATTATATGCTTTAATTCCTGAGAAAATATTCCAAGGTTTGGGAAAAAATATTAATAAACGTACCCTCGCACGATCTGATTTAGTACTAACTATTAACCAACGATTAGCTGAATTAGCAATAGAACTCGGCTCAAATCCGGAAAAAACTCAAATAATTGATGCAGGAATTGATTTAAAACAGTTCGATCCGAATCTTGATGGTTCACGTATCCGGGATGAACATGGTATAAAAGAAGATGACACCGTACTTTTCTTCATGGGTTGGATTTATCAATTTGCTGGAATGAAGGAACTAGCAACGGAACTGGGTCAAAATAAGGAAAAATATCCTGAAATTAAAATAGTTGTGGTTGGGGATGGGGATGCCTATGATGATATGGTTCACATTAGAGATAAGTATGGCCTGCAGGACCAGTTAATTCTCACTGGAAAGCAGCCATATAATCGAATACCAGAATTCACGGCCGCCGCAGATATATGCTTACTCCCCGCTCACCAGGATGAAGAGATTATGCAGGATATTGTACCTATTAAGATTTACGAATACATGGCCATGGAAAAACCAGTTATTGTTACCAGGTTGCCTGGAATTAGCATGGAATTTGGTGAAGGCCATGGATTACAGTATGTTAATGGATCAGAGGAAGTTTTACCACTGGCTCAGAAAATGAGAAATGAGAATATCATTAAAGATGAAGGTAAAAAGGCTCGCCAATTTGTAAAGCATAATGACTGGGAATTAATCACTAAGAGATTTGAACAAACACTGGATAAACTTATAAAAGATTTTTCTGCTTGATTTTATCCATAAAAATGACTTGATATAAACTGGATAATCTATAATAAAACAATATTAGTTGATTTTATGAAAATTCTCCATGTAACTCCATTTTTCAAACCATCCTGGGAAGCAGGTGGTCCGCCTCGTTCAGTTTATGAGATTACACGGCGACAAGTTAAAAATGGCCATGAAGTTACTGTTTTCACTACAGATGGGTTTAAAAAAAGACTAAACGTAGAAAAAAATGTTCCAGTTGATGTGGAAGGAATAGAAACTTACTATTTCCGTAATTTATCCATGTTTTTAGCTGGAGGATTAAATTTTCCAGTTCCTTATTATATGCCTCTGGTTGTTCGAAAAAAACTTAAAGAATTTGATATTATTCATATACACGAGCACCGAACGTTTTTAGCAGCAATTATCCATAGATATGCTAAAAAATATGATATTCCTTACATCATCCAACCTCGAGGATCGGCCCCCACCATGATAAAAAGCCGTCAAAAAGAGATTTTTGACAAAATAGTTGGTAAATCTATAATATATGATTCCTGTAAAATAATTGCGTCTTCCCATTCAGAAGCAAGCCAATATAAAGATGTTTTCATTGATTTGGATCTTGATTCGGTAGTGCAAATTCCTAATGGAATTGATTTGAAAACTTATCAAAAACTACCTACAAAAGGTCTTTTCAGAGAAAAAATGGGAATTAAAGAAGATGAAAAAATAATATTATATTTAAGCCGTCTTCATGAGAGAAAAGGTATTGATTTACTTTTAAAATCATTTAAATCTTTGATAGATAAAATAGGGCCTTCAAAACTGGTTATTGCCGGGCCTGATGATCATTTTTTGGATAAAATTAATAATCTGGTTCATGATTTAGGAATCGAAAATTCAGTTATTATTCCTGGGCCTTTATATGAAAATGATAAGTTGGAAGCATATGTAGATGCGGATGTTTTTGTTTTGCCTTCTAAAGATCGCTATGAATCTTTTGGTAATGTGGTGGTAGAAGCCATGGCCTGTAAAACTCCAGTGGTGGTAACTAAATATTGTGGGGTTTCAGAATGGGTTTCAAATAATGAGGGTCATGTAATAGACTACCAAGAAGATCAGCTGAAAAAGGCATTAATGGATATACTTCAAAATGATTCAAAAAGAGATTCTATGGCTAAAAATGCCCGTGAAGTCGCTTTAAATACATTTAATTGGGAAAATGTTGTTAAGGAGACCCAGGAAGTGTATGAAAAATGTTTAAAATAAAAATAAGTTTGAAAAATTGGAATAATAATAATAATAATAAGAAATGCATAAACCGAATCTTATTCTATAATCATTTTTTCTTAAATAATTGGTTATAATATGCTTTTAATTATTTTCAGGGCTTCTAATCCAATCTGATCCGGAGTTAGTTTTTCCTGGAAGAGCTTATAACCATTACCAGCAATCCTTTTACGGAGTTTTTCATCTTCTTTTAGCTCTAAAATTGCTGAAGCTAAACTTTCAGGATTGGCCATTTCACATAAAAGAGCATTATTTCTGTTTTTAAACAGTTCCAGGGCCCCGGGTGAATATCCTGTAATGAGTGGCTTTTTCATAGCTAGAATTTGATAAGCCTTGGTGGGTATCACTCTCATGGACTTTTCGGTTCCTCCAAAAATTCCCAAACAGGCATCAGATTGGGCGATGTATTTAGGGAGTTCTTGATAATCCACCATTCCTTTAAATTCTATGTTAGATAAATTCAGACTTTCATAGAGTTTCTGAATTTCTGGAAATGTCTGGCCTCGGCCTATTAATTGGAAACTTATATTCTCATTTTCTAAGATCTTAGCTGCTTGAATAATGTATTCTATGCCGTGTAATGGTATGTAAGTACCGTAAAAGAGAACTTTAAAGGTTTCTGTTTCTTCTGTGGTATTTGTTTCCTTTTGATCATCCAACCTCACCTTTTCATTATCATTCAAACTTGTATTTTGAGGGTAGAACAAATCATCTTCCGCACCAATAAGTAATCTTCTAAATTTTTCTTTTTCTATATGGAATGTTTCATGGAAGTATTCCACATTTTGATTAGTGTCCTGCAGTACCACATCTGAAAAAAGGCAGTTGTACTTATCCAGGTTATAAAATAATCTAGAAAGCATGGGATTTTGATGAACTCCCCTATCTTGATTAGTATCATATAATGAGACATAAGTATCGAATATCAGAGGTTTTCTAGTTATTTTTTTAAGTATAATGGCTAAAGGTTGCACATAATTACTGGCCTCACCTACAAAAATAACATCAAAGTCTTTTTCTGATAGATACTTTCGGGCTAGCTTTGGATAGCGAATTAATATTTGTGATGAGTCTGTAACCTCAGTTACATCTACTCCCTGAGATTGAAGTCCCTTAATTATTATTCTATGCCGTGGATAAGATGGGGCATAGGAACCAAAGTAGCACACTTTCATAGTATCACTCATTATATTGTAGTAATGATGCAGTAAACTGGTCAATTAAATTTTCAGATAAAATCCATTTATGTCTTTTCCATATTATTGATGGATTTTAAATTATAGAATTTTATTATTGATTATGATTCTATTATTTTAAAAATTAATATTCTTAAACTATTCTTAAAATAATGATTACAGACAATTTCTATTATTAATTAAGGTTTGATATTATAAAGATTAAGAATTTTAAATTAGATAGACTTAGGATTTGCTGAATTTTCTTTTTATAAAATTCACTCCTAAATTAAAGGTAAGTGATGCTCTCTGTAGTATAAGCGGAGTTTTAGTATCCCATTCACCACAGGTGGTGTAAATTTTACTGAAATGGGCCCGGTGTTTTTTCATAAGCTTAGGAAGAATTTCATAGTATTCTGGGGGATGATATCCCATTTTTAAGGCAGTTTTAAGAGGATTCTCATCTCCAGAATGGGCGGATAGATGATAAATACTCATAGGGATTACATAAACTTTTAAACCTATTTCTTGACAACTTAAACAATAATCAACGCCATATAAGTGCCATCCCGGGCAGGTTTCTTCATCGAATTCTATTTTCTGGAAAACTTCACGAGGTATTATAAATAAGCATTCATCTACAGTTTCCACTTCTTCTGGTGATTCAATAGGATTTCCCCATTTAACAGGTGGGACTTCATGTTTTATTATATTTCGCTGTCTTTCCATGTGATTTTGACCATTGATGGACATCCCGGCTACTCCAGCCACTCCTAAATGGTGCAATTTGTCTAAAATTTTATGAACATCTTCTAACCAGGAACTTGATTCCAGATCTACATCTTGATGAACAAAAATTAAATAATCGCCTTTTGCTTTGCTAGCGCCGTAATTTAGGGCCTCAGCAGAAGATTTAAACTTACCCTCGGTGTTATCAATTAAAATACGCTCATGTTCACAACTTTGAAGGTTTAAAACAGGGAGCAAATAATTTTTCAGGCTTTCCCTATTGTTATATACACATATAACTGAAATCATTTAATCACTTTGATATTTTAGAATTATATTTTAAGTAAATATTCTTGGAATCTATTAATTTTAGAAGTATTTTAAGTACATTTTAATGGAATTCAATTAATTTCCATCCATAGCCTTTATTAATATACTTTCAAAACTATTAATGGCATTTTCCCAGGTATGATGGGATGCTGTTTTTAATCCATTTTCTTTGAACTTTGTTTGAATTTCTTCATCATTTAAAACATTGATTATGGCTTTAGCCAATGCTTCTGGATTTTTAGGAGGTACTATAAATGCATTTTCTCCATTCTTAACATAATCACGCACACCCAGACAATCAGCAGTCACTACTGGAGTTTCACAGGCCATAGCTTCTAAAGGTGGAAGGCCAAATCCTTCAATGTGCGAAGGGAATGCAAAAATGTCGGATGAACTATATAGTTCAGCCATTTTATCATCACTTGCATTGCTAAAAGTCATGAAATCAAAATTAAGATCTTCTTTTATCAATAATTTTTCTAAAACTTCTTTTTTTCCCACCGCAACTAAAGTAACATTTTCAACTTCTTTAGATACAATTTTTAGAGCATCAATAAGGTCCTGGTCTCCTTTGTAGGATAATCCTCGGAATATACTCATTATTTTAGGACCTTCACTACTATCAGAGGAAATATTTTCTTTTGTTCCAACACTTTGGTTAGATACTTTAAATATATTTTCTCGAGGATAAAATATGTTATGGTCAATTCCATTGATTATAATGTCTGAATCTTTATTATACTTTTCTTTTATCCACTCTTTTAACCATCCAGATATAGTTATTATATTAAATGGCAAATATAGGCTTTCATGAAACATTTGAGTGAAATAATTCCCTCTTTCCTGGGCCAACTCATCAAAGTCCTGACAAAGATAAACTGGAACTCCTTTATCACTTCTATAGACTGCAAAAGTCGTGGGGAACCAGGTAGCAATATTGATATCACATTCAGGAGTGTTTTCTGATAGTGCTTTAACTAAATCCGGTTCAAATCCTAATTTAAGTTTCTGGGTTAAGGTTAAAGCCTCATAATATCTAGCTGGACGCTTAAGGAGAACTTTCAAAATAGGACTCAATAATTTTATGGGCCACGGTGGCTTAACATAATTTAAACGGGCCTTTAAAGGAAACCAGGAGTGATCTCCGCCTAAGGCAGTTATGGTTACATGGTGGCCTCGATCTACTAAACCATTGGCCAGCTCAAAAATTACTTTATATCCACCCGACATGTTGGTAGACCATAGTGTGAAATTGATGTCCATTTTATCTCCTTTAAAATTATTGAATCAATAATAAATAAATCCAGAATTGTTTAAAAGTTTATTTTTAAAATTATTTTTTTATTTTTAATTAATATTAGTGATTATGAAATTTAAGCGTATGTAAGAGTAACCTAAATTAGATTTATTTATTAAATAATCAATTATAGTTATAATTAATTTTAAATTATATTTTTAATTTAAAACCATCTTTCAGGCCTCTTAAATAACATGAAACCTTTTTTAAGTCTTTAAGATGGATTAGATAGTACCAAATATCCAACCAAAACACATGTGTGAAAAAATGGAACAAGAAACGGTTATATTCACTGGAGGTGGCATTCTTTTTCATGAAGAATACTCGATTGCGGCTTAAATAATAAAGTTCAAAGTATGGTTTACTGGAAGCCCCGTGTTTATGCCATATCACTGACTTTGGTTGATAAACAGACTTATATCCTTTTTTATATCCCCTATATGACCAATCAGTGTCTTCCCAGTACATAAAAAACCTTTCATCCAGAAGGCCCACTTCATCTAATACTTCACTTTTTACCAGGACGCAAGAACCTCCCACATAACCTATATCTACCGAATCATTATATTGCCCATGTTCTTCTTCTTGATATCCTCTCTGGAAAGTTTTGGCCTTTTTAAGATCTATACCTCCACCACCAGTTATTTGAATAATTTTTTGGGGGTAGGGATGATAGAAATATGTTTTGGGGCCTACCAAACCTATATCCTTACTATTTTCAGAGATTTCAACCATAGGTTCCAGAAATCCATTTTCCACCACAGTATCATTATTTAAAAGAAGAATATAATCACTTTTTATAATATTTTGGGCGAATTTAATCCCTACATTGTTTCCACCAGCAAAACCATGGTTTTCATTATTTTTTATTAAGAAAAGATTGGATTTACCTGAAAAACTTTTAATAGTTTCTTTAAAACAAGTTTCTTCTTCAATATCCTTCTCATTAAATTCCCATAATTCAATAGGTTTTTTAGAGGGATTTTTAATAATTTTAGAAATATTTCCAGCTTTCAATTCACTAAAAACATTTAATTCTCCAGAACAGAAATCTCTTATTTTTGGTAAGGAATCATCGGTGGAATAGTTATCTATTAATACTACGCTGAATGAAGGATAACTTATCTGATAAACACTTTCTAAACACTCTAAAGTATCTTTCCATCCATTCCAGTTCAGTAAAATAATAGTAACGTGAGGCGGCATTGATAACTCCTTAATAAATTTATTAACTCTTTTGAATAATTCGTTAATTGGAAATTATGAAATTATAATTATTAATTGTTTTATTATATCTTTTAAAATAGTTATTTTGAATAAATTTGATTAATTAGATCTATTTTTATTTATCATGCCCTTTATCATAGATATATCTTCATTATCAATTGCTTTGGTTAGTAAAATTCCTATAATATAAACTATGGCACTGATGAAAATCATTATTAATAAAGGAAGTTTTAAGAAGACTAAAACACCTAGCATTGCTATACATGGTATTAAAATCCTCCATAAGTCCTTAAGCATAGTATTTCCAACAGAAAACTCAGTTTTTGATACTATGCGAGTAAATAAAATCATTATCAAAAATTCTGTGAATACCGTAGCAACACTGGCTCCATAGAAACTAAAAATTGGAATTATGACTAAATTAATACCAACATTTACCACAGCACCGATTCCAGTTATTTTAGTAACTGCTAACTGCTTATCAATAGATCCTAAAAGATTAGCTGATAATCCATTTATAAACATGAAAACTATGGACCAGATAAGTATCTGCAATGCTAATACAGAAGGCAGATACTGGGGAGTATATATGAATAATATTATTTCCTGAGCAAGTATCGTAGTTCCAACTGCCACAGGAAGACTTAAAATGAGCATATACTTGTATGAACGGCGATAAGTTAATTTTAGAGCATCACTTGAGTCAACATAAAATTGTGACATGAATGGAAAGAGAGCCAACATGTAAACACTGTATATGGAAAGCATCACTAACAGAAGTTTATAAGGGGCATTGTAAAGACCTACTGCAGCATCACCTTGCATAAAAGAAAGCATCACTGAGTCTATCCAGAAATAAATGGTGGTGAATACTCCTGTAATTCCAAAGGGAAGGGCGTTAATAATAGTTTTTTTCCAAAATTTCATATCAAATTCAAAAGAAGGTACTGTAAATTTCCAAGAGGTTACAATAATTGAATAAGCCAGAGTAATGATACTGGCAAATAAATAAGCAAGACTTATAGTTATAATGTCGCCTTTGAGGTAAATAGCTAATAAAATACCAAATAATAGTAAAGAACTATTTATAATGCTCCCTATAGTTTGGAACTCCATTCTCTGATGGCCCTGGAAAATAGCATTGAAAAGCGCGGTAAAAGATGTAAAAATCATATAAATACCTATAATTAAGATTACGTCCACTGATTGGGCTGGATAATCTTTAAGCATAATTGTAAGGTATAGTACGATGAAGGTGAATATTGCCAGAAAAACTTTAATTAGAGCAATATTTGACAAGTATTTTTTAGTTTTGTCATTATCCTTAGCAACTTCTCTAGTTGAATAGGTACTCAATCCCAGATCAGCCAAAACACTAAATATACCGGTTAATGCCAGGGCAGCAGAAAGAATTCCAAAACCAACAGTTCCCAAATAACTGGCAGTATAAATGGTCCATAGGAAGGCCATAATATTTGTAAATAATGATGCTATCATTAATAGGCCAGTGTTTTTTGCTATTTTTCTTGCCACGCTCATTTTATTACCTTATGTATTCCCATTTCTATTAATGGATGTCCATTATTATAGTATATATTAATAAAAGTCAATTAAGATTAAATACAAATATTATCTAATTGGTTTATAATTTAAATTAAATTAGATAAATTAAATTAGATAAATTAAATTAGAGTTTATTTAATAGAACAACTAACTAGCTGCTATAATAATATTATAATCACTACACAATTCTTTTAATCATTTACTTTTATCATTTATTAAAGTTGTTGTAGATAACTAATATTTAATCTAATTATAAGACTTGATTTTTTGGATTTTCTATCAAATGATGTATTTAGAGTTTTTTATAGAATTTAAAAACTAATAATCATTTTTAAGATATAATCCCGATTTATCTATTATTAAGTTTTAATAATAATATTTATATCATAGATTTCACTAAAAAGTTATTTATTATGTTGATTGATGTTATTTAAATTGCCAATAATTGATTTATTGATTATATGATGAAGCAATAATTAAATAATCTGAAAGATAAAATATACTACTAAAATTACTATTAATAAAAAAATAATAGCCTAATCATGTACAATTAGATTATTCCGGCTTATTTTATGAGTTAATTCATTTAATGGAATTAAAATTAATTATATCGGGTGGTTCAATGAATATTACGGTAATTGGAGCAGGTTATGTGGGACTTATAACTGCTGCATGTTTCGCTGATTTAGGAAATGAAGTTTTGTGTATAGAAAAGAGGGAATCTACGGTTAATAAACTTCAGAAGGGTGAATCTCACATATACGAGCATGGCCTTACAGAAATACTTCAAAATAACTTGGAAGAAGGTAGACTAAAATTTACTACTAATATGGAAGAAGCAGTAAAGTTTTCTGAAGTAATTTTTATTTGTGTAGGAACTCCTCAAAGTGATGATGGGAAAGCAGACCTCTCTCAAGTGGAAGATGTTTCTCGACAGATAGCCGAACATCTTAATGCTTATAAATTAATAATAGAAAAATCAACAGTGCCTGTAAATACTCACCAATGGGTGAAAAAGACCATTAAAAGATATGCTCATGTTGGGGCTGAATTTGATGTTGCTTCCAATCCTGAATTCTTGAGAGAAGGTACGGGTATTCATGATTTCATGAATCCAGATCGTATTGTGGTAGGTGCTGAGAGTGAAAGGGCTCAAGAGATTTTTAAAGAACTATATTCTCCATTCACAGTTGAAGGCCGTCCATTATTATTCACCAAACCAGCAGCTGCAGAACTCATTAAACACGCTTCTAATTCTTTTTTAGCTATGAAGATATCATATATCAACATGATTTCAGCATTATGTGAAAAAGTGGGAGTTGATGTTAATACGGTGGCCCAAGGCATAGGCCTTGACCATAGAATTGGAGAAAATTTCCTCAATGCCGGAATTGGTTATGGTGGATCCTGCTTTCCTAAAGATGTCCAGGCCTTTATTAAAATTGCGGAAGATCATGGCCTGGAATTTGGACTTTTAAAAGAGACTGAAAAAATAAATACTTTCCAAAAAAGGTCATTTTTGAATAAAATAGAGGATATTTTATGGATTAATAAAGATAAGAATATTGCAGTATGGGGATTAGCATTTAAACCAGAAACTGATGATATTCGGGAAGCACCAGCTATTGAAATTACTCAGGAACTGGAAAAAAATGGGGCAAACCTTCATTTATATGATCCCGAGGCTAGCGATAATTTTAAAAATATTTTGCCGGAATCAGGCAGTGTCAAATATTTTGAAGATAAATATGATGCCCTCAGGGACGCTGATGCTCTTTTAATAATTACTGAATGGCAAGAATTTAAAGAAGCTGACTTGAAAAAGGTAAAAGAACTAATGCGTCTTCCTATTATTATTGATGGCCGAAATATTTTTAATGTTGATGAAATGAAGGAATTTGAATATTACAGTGTAGGAAGATGAATTTTTAGATAATATTGCTATTTAAATGCTTTAGAAGCTTATTTTTATTAGGGCGTCTATTTAAATTAATATTGATCATTATTAATAAGGGGCTTTCAGTTAATTATGGAGAATTTTCATGGATAAAAAAGGTAAAGTTTTAATTACAGGGGCTGCAGGATTCATTGGAAGTCATTTAGTAGATAAATATTTAGCTGAGGGCTTTGAAGTAGTAGGAATTGATAATTTTCTCACCGGCAGTGCACATAACCTTTCTCATCTGGATTCAAATCCTTATTTCCAGTTTATAGAAGCTGATGTTTCTTCAAGACCAGAAATGGAAAAAAAAGGACTGTTCAATATTCCCCGTATGGAAAAATTTGACATAATTCTTCATTTTGCCTGTCCTGCCAGTCCAGTCGATTATTTTAACTTCCCTTTAGAAACCATGAAAGTTGATTCTTATGGAACTTTTAATACGCTGGAAATAGCCCATAATATGAATGCAACTTATGTTATAGCGTCCACATCCGAAATTTATGGGGATCCGGAAGTCCATCCCCAAGTAGAAAGCTACTGGGGAAATGTAAATCCTAATGGTCCAAGATCGGTTTATGATGAAGCTAAAAGATTTTCAGAAGCAGCTGTAATGTCATATCATCGTGAGTTTGGCCTTGATAGTAGAATTGTTAGAATATTCAACACTTATGGTCCTAGAATGAAAATAAATGATGGCCGGGTTGTTCCCAACTTTATTTATCAGGTTCTTAAAGGTGAGGACATCACAGTTCATGGTGATGGATCTCAAAGTCGTAGTTTCTGTTATGTAGATGATTTAGTAGAAGGAATATTCCGATTTTCGACTTATAACGGACTTGATGGAGAAGTTATGAATTTAGGAAATCCTGACGAGTATAAAATCATTGATTTTGCTAAAATTATTCTCCAAAAAATGAATGGTTCCTCTAAAATTTCTTTTAAACCATTGCCTGTGGATGACCCACGCCAAAGGAAACCTGATGTTTCTAAGGCTAATAAAATCATTAACTGGGAAGCTAAAACGTCTTTGGATCAGGGCCTGGGAAAAACAATTGATTTCTTTAAAAATGTTATTATGGAAAATCCTAAAAAATAATGATTTTAAAATTATTAGCCCAATTTTAATTTTTAATTAACTTATTAAACTTTAATTAACAAAAGTTATTATTAATTAATTGTTGAAGTAATTCAATAAATTATTATAATCTCAATAATTATCCTAATTCTATTAAGAAAATCTATTCATAATTCAATAATAACCTTTTATACTATAATGATAACATATAAATAATAATGAAAATTAATATTACTTCTGGGTGATGTGGTTGTACGATTATGATTTAGCTATTGCTTATAGAATTTATCCAGGTGTATCAAAAATACCCCCTGTTTTTAGTCAAGATAAACTTAAACTTTCTGAATTTTGTTTAAAATCTTTTAAAGATTCTCTTGGAAACTTAAAAGTTAAAATGATTGTATTGTTGGATAACTGTCCAGTGGAATATAATGAACTTTTTCAAAAATATTTTTCTGAAGATGACCTGGAATTAATTGAATTAAAAGGAATTGGTAATCAAGCAACCTTTGATCTTCAAATCATGGCCCTTTTAGAACAGGAATATTCTAATAGGGTTTATTTTGCTGAAGACGATTATTTTTATCTCCCTAATCAATTTAAAGAAATGATTAATTTCATGGATAGCTATGATGATGTTGATTTTGTTTCGGCCTATGATCATCTGGATTATTATAATCATCCGCTACATCAACATAAATATGAAACCAGGTCCACAGCAACTCGAAAATGGAGAACTGCTAATTCAACTTGTTTAACATTTTTAACCACTAAAAAAACTTTGAACGATGTTCAAGAAGTTTTAAAAACTTATGTTAATGGTAATTATGATTCTAGTATGTGGTTGGCACTGACCAAGTATCAGTTAAATCCGGTTAATATGCTCAAATCAACAGAAATGAGAAAAATAGTTTTCAGGGTATGGTTGGACTCTACCAAGCAAATTATTAATGGTAAACGATTTAAGTTATGGACACCTTTACCATCCATTGCCACTCACATGGAAAATAACTGCATTGCTCCTGGAATTGATTGGAAGAATATAATGGCTAAAGAAGCTTTAAAAATAGATTCGGAATGGAATGAAAATGATTTTAGATTAATATTTAAATCCCATATGATTTAGAAAATATTAAAAAGAATATTTTTTTTTACTGAAGTAACTATCATTATTATTAGGCTATTTCTTTGATTTTTTAAACCACTCAATAGTTTCTCTTAACTGTTTTTCAAAGTCTTTTTTTACTTTAAAGTCAATATTTTCCAGGCCACTAACTTCAGCCATGGAATGCTTTATATCTCCAGAACGTTCTTCAAGATATTTTGGTTCTAAAGGAGATCCTAAAATATTTTTAATCATAGTAAACAATTCATTCACACTTAAAGCAGTCCCACCTGCTAAATTAAGAACTCCACTGAATTTTGACTCACAGGCCTTGATATTAGCATCAACCACATCATTAACAAAAATGAAGTCTCTGCTTTGTTTTCCGTCTCCATAAATTATGGGTGAATTACCATTTAATAATGAATCAATGAACTTAGGAATTACTGCAGCATATTGTGAATCTGGGGCTTGACGAGGCCCAAAAACATTAAAATATCTAAAAGAAACAGTTTCTAACCCATAAACTTCTGAAAATACTTTACAGTATTGTTCAGCGGATGTTTTAGAAACGGCATATGGTGATAGTGGATTTACCGGCTCACTTTCTTTAAGGGGCATGTTAGTATTGTCCCCATAAACCGCGGAACTGGAGGCATTTATTAATTTCTTTACACCAGCATCTCGAGCAGCAACTAGTATTTTTAGGGTTCCAGTGGCATTTATTCGGTGTGATTCTTCTGGGAAATCTATACTTAGGGGAACACTGGCCATGGCGGCCTCATGGAAGATGTAATCTTTGTCCTGGAAGATTTCTTTTAAGTCTAAATCATTAATTCCTCCAATTATTATCTCCAGATTTTCATGTTGGGGGTAGGCTAGATTAGTGATATTTCCCGAAGATTTATCATCAATAATAGTAACTTGGTTATTTTCAACTAATTTATCAACTAAATGGCTTCCAATAAATCCTAAACCACCGGTCACAACTATATTTTTATTTTGCATGAATCATACTTCCCTATAATAGTTTTTATCAAGATTTTATTTATAAAATGGTTTAAAATTTTCTTTAAGTTATATTATTTAATTAAAGTTGAGGGTAATTTTAATAAATGTAATTAAAATCTTTTTTAAAAGATATTCACATGGTCAATTTTTATATAAATTAATCTTTTTTAAGAGATTTATATTATATAGTATTATTGATGTGATTATTCTGTTTTAATAGTTAAATTTTCAACATCATAAATTTAAATTAGATATTTGGATTAGACTACATTAACCCATAGATGTAAGGATCTATAAGCATTTTTATCATCAGGTAACTTGTATAAAATTAATTCCAATTTTTGATTAGTTCCAGATGCATCTGGTGTGAAAATTATGTCCTTTTCCCATTTCTGATTATTTTTCAGACTTATATTTTCAGTGCTTATGATTTTCCCCTGTAACTTGACCAACACTTTATAATTTACCGTAGAATATTCGTGATTCACTACACCTACAAATAATTTTCCAGATTGCCCTAAGGTGAGGTTGGTCGGATAGTCACTGGCCTTTCCATTAGGCCCTAAAATGTAGAATTCAGTGAATTTTTCCCCTTCCTTAGGTTTGACAATTATATATGCAGTAGTAGCAATGGCCAGCACTAAAGAAAGTATCAATATTATAGAAAGAATTTTATCAAGTCGGGATTCACTATTAAATGACTGTTTCAAGGAAGATAGGGAGTTAGTAATTTCTGGATTAAATCTATTTTCGCTAGAAACTTTTTTTCTTCTAATGTAAGATATTAAAACCATTATAATAGTAAATATGGTTAAAGAAATTACTATTGGTGATAATTTTATTCCAAATGGAGTATAATTAAGTGCTAGTCCTATCAATGGAGATATGGCCAGGCTCATTCCAAAACTAAGGGCCAATCTTGCAATATTATCCAGATCCTGTTTTTTAGGGAATAATGCCGCAATTAATGTATATCCTGGAATGAATAAAACGAATAAGAGCCCTAATATAGAATTCAATGGAGTTTTACTTATTATGGGAACATAGATGCTTATAATAGTTAAAAATGTGATGTTTAAAACAATTAGAAGATCTAGGGGTATAAACCTCTTTTTATTATCTTGATTGCTGGGGTCTGGCTTTTTAATTTCTTTATTCTCTTTTTTATCATCAAAAATATCTGATGCTGAAAATGATTTGGCCAGATCTTCTTCTAAGTAATTTTTTCGAGCTGGTTTTTTAACAGGTATTGATTCAGGTTTTTTAATAACTGCGGGGTCAGGTTTTTTAAGGGTAAATAATGGATCTTCTTTAACTTCTTTTTTTGCCAGAGCAATATCTTCTTTGAGAATTTCTATACCCTTCTCTTTTTTAATATTCTCTGACTTTTCTTTAGAATATTTTTTTAGATCATTTAATGCTTTTTCATCCTTATTTTTATCTAATCCTGCTTTATTTTCTTCCATTTCTTTATCTGTTTCAGAGTCCTTTTTAGAAAGTTCATACATGGATATGTCGGTTGGAACTGTTTTTTTATTAGACTTCCAAAATGCAATTAATATACATATAATGGATATACTGGATAAAATTCCCACATACAAACTTTGATTCAGGCCTGTTTGGTTAGATAAATGGCCTATGTACAGCATTCCAAATAAAATCAGGATATCCAAAGATAAACTAATAACTATGCTGATAGCTCCTGCAAATATAATTCCCGAGAACTTTTCAGGTATAAATAACTCTTTTATAGCATATCCTGGCAAATAGAGAAGAAGTGGCGCTATAAATATTAACTTAACAATTTCTCCTAAGGCAATTCCTAAATTTGAAGATAAAAATGAAGATACTGGTTGAATTGTAAAAATAATACCAATTATGCTAAAAATTAAAACAATAATTAATTTCAATGTAGATGAACTTCTAAATAACTTGGAAATAGGTTTTGAAGTCTTTTTAGCATCTGATTTCTTATCTTTTTCGAGTTCATCATATACTTGGGATGATTTGCTTTTTTCCCGGCCATCTTTTTCCATATCCTTTTTACGGGACATAACCCTTTTTCTAGCATCTGAGGGACTTAAAGATGTCTTGATTTCATCCGTTGTTTTAATATCTTTACTTGTATTATCATTTAATACCGGGGTAATTTTTTCTTTTCCTAAATCACTTAGTTTTAAATTTTGCTTATCATCATTTAGTTTACTATTAATTCTATTTTGCAGGGGTTTTTCATGGGTATTTTCCCGGGAATACTTTTTGAAAACCATTTCATCATTTTTTAAATTAGTTTCGGATAATGATTCTTTTTGGGATATAGTTAAAACATTAAATTCACTTTTTTCTGAAATTAATTTACTTTTTTCATATCTAAAACTTTTTTTTACTTTTTTATGATTTCTAGTCGTTCTTAAGTATCCTAAAATTCCCATGGCTAAGGAAATAACCAGAATAACTGCTAAGAAATATGCTGATGGTGGGTGGATTTTGAGGAAGGTTAATAAAGCACACAGACTTAAAACAATACCCATACTCAATAAAACACTGTAAATGATCTTTTTTAACAATTTCTGGTCCGAAAATTTAATAAATAGTCCAGATAGCACGGAATATCCAAATATAAAGAAAAGAAGTAGTATTATAAATACCATTTTAATGGAACTTGAAGTTTGAGGTAAAAATATTAAAATTCCACATATCACAGTTAAAATAAGAACCATAATTATATCATTAATGGATTTTTTAACTTTTATTACCTCGATTTTTTCTTTTGATTTATCAACTTTGGAATCTTCCTGAGATTTTAATGACCATCTATTTTTTGATTTACCAGTTTTAATATTATTTTTTGATTCTGATGGGGTAGGTTTACTTTTATCAATATATTTTTTACCATAACCGGGGGGTCTAGGCATTTCTGATGATTTTGAGGAATATTTGGGGGTGGGTGCTGTTTTGGTGTCTGATGATTTTGAGGAATATTTGGAAGTTGTAACTGTTTCAGTGGTATTGATTTTTTTATTTATTTTCATTAATTTTTCTTTTTCAGCTTTAGCAGCAGCTTTAGCAGTATTTAAATTCTTATATTCGTCTTCATGGATATTGGCCTTATTTTTATCCTTTCTTTTGATTGACAAATTAGAAATAGATTTCTTTGACCTTAAAAATCTAATAGTTCTAATTATAAATAATATTAATAAAATTGGGATTATGGCAAGTTCATAGTATATAGTAGTCTCATGATATGGTGTATAATTCAATAAAATACTCCAAAAACCGATTAAAAAGATTCCTAAAATAGGAGATAATAATAATCTTGACAAAAAATCAATATCATTTTTTTTTGGAAAAAATATGATGCTTAATCCATAACCCGTGGCCATAACTAAAATTATTCCTGCAATTATTTCTAAATTAATGTGCCAGTTTAGAATAAATAGACTAATAGCAGCAGCAATCAGAACTATTATGTCGCTTTTAATAGATAATACTTGATTTTTATTTATTTCCTTTGTTTCCATCCAATTCCTCTCATTCTAAATATTTATTAAAAGCTATTAATTAATATAAAATCTAAATGATTTAGATAATAATAAATTTCTTACATAATATTGAATTATATATTATATAGATTGTTATTAGATTGCATGATAATTGAATTACTAGAGGTATAATAATTTTTATAAAGTTTAATTTATTTTAGATATTCCCTGTATTGGATTTTATGTTCATTTATAATGAATATTTTTCACAATAAATTTTTTAAATAGCAATTGTTATATTTCAAATGATTTAACATTTTTAATTCATTTTATTTTAATTATATTCGCTTATTTTGTCAATAGTTTTCTTTTTATCTTTTAAATTATTACCATATTTCTTAAAAACACGTTTTTTCAATTAGATAATATTTAACGCTGTTATATTATTTTTAAATCTTTAATTTTAGCGATATATGCATTTAATAAGATAAGAACTGTAGAAATCCTAAATAATCTATATTTTATTTAATTTTAGAACTAATTAACGTAAATTAGAATTCCATAGAAGTTTTTATTATTTATGCTAATTTTTAATAGATAAAAGCCAAGTAAAAACATTTATATATTCTGGAGTAATATCCATTTAACATGATTATTCATGCTAATGAAATGTACACATTAATCAGCTACTTGCTGGTAGTGGGTTCGGCCATAGGAATAGGTCTATTAATAAAATTACCTTTACTTCCTGAAAGGCCAATGCGGCAGTCATGGACGGTTAGTGCCGTGTTTCCTACTGCGGTCATTGCTTTAGGTTTACTGGCCATCTTTTTCCAACTGGGAATAAGAGGTTTCTATCAGGGTATGGATCTTGCTATATTAATTGGTATTTTAACCGCATTTTTTGCTAAATATCTCTTTGAAGATGCTTTCCCTAGACCCAAATCGGAGGAATCAAATGAATGAATTACTGGGAGTTGCACTAGCAGCTATTATTACCTGGCTTAACTTTGTTTTAATTGATACCTGGATGGGCCTTCCTGAAGCTCCTGGAGTTAAAGGGGCCGATGTTATTGGTCGAGATGTGAAAAAAAGAGGAGGCGATCTAGCTGGTGGATTTTTTCAGGGAAACATTGTTTGTTCTCCTGATGCTTCTGCAGGTACGCTCTTAGGTGCGGTGGGATGTTATTTAATTGGAATCCCTGAAGGTGGATTTATTGCTGCATTACTGGTTTTCATTGGAAATCGGCTTTGTGCTGATCCCGGATATGCCGGTACCACTGGTGCCTTAACTATTACCGTTATTATTGCTGCCTGTTCAGTAATTGGTTTAACCCCAGCTATGTTTATTGTGGGAATGATTATTGCTATCACTACTATTCAAGGTATCCATCATCCTCTTGCATCCAGATTACTAGGTGCCATTGCTAAAAAAATGGGTAGGCATACAAAATTAACCTAATTAAAAAATAAAAAAATTTTACTTAATTTCATTAATACAAAATGAAAGAATATCTAATGTAAATTCTAAGTCTTTAATACAAAATGAAATTAGAATATCTAAATACACTTAAAATATATCTTAATATAAAAATAAATTCTTTAACCGGATGATAAATCATGTTGATTGAGATTGTAGGAATAATAGTTATTATAATGGCTATAAGAGTTTTACTAGCTCAAGATAGGTCAGAAAGACTTCTTTACCTTAATGTTATAGGATTTGGAATGTCTGCATTAATTGCTTTGTATATCCAGACTCCTTTTGGAGCCATAATTGCTATTACATTCTTTGTAACTTCTACTTTAAGTTCCAATGCCATTGCTTATTCATTGGGAAGAGTTAAAGAAGAAATAATATATGATGAATAAACCTTGATTATTACTAAGAGAGTATTTGAAATCTCTAATGAAAGGTTTCAATAAACTCAATATAACTTATAAAAAACATAAATTACTCATTTAATGGAATACTCATGCCCTGGTGAAACTCATGAATCCCCTGGATTTCATAAATCTAACTACAATATCGGCGGTGCTAATGCTCATTGGAGCTATTGGTGTAATAATTCTGCCAAAACCTATGGATAAGGTTATAATGTTTGCTTTACTTCAAGCAGGTTTTATTGGTACTGTAGTGGCTGCAAAATATCTGGATGTGGCCATGGCAGCAGCAATATTTGATCCTATTGCCACCGTCATTTTTTTAATGGCAATTATAAAGTTGAATGAAATAAGAGTAAAAAAAAGAGACCTGGAGGGAGAACAACTTGATTGAAACGCAAATATGGTTTTATACAGGAATCGTTCTTCTGGTTGGAGGTAGTATTGCCACGGCTATTGGCCCTGGTGTAAAAGATCCAATTATAAGGACTTTGAATACTGAAATCCCAGCAATTGGTCTTTCTTTGATATTTTTAACTTATAATCATACTATAGCGCTTTTAACTTACATTGCAGCTTCTGTTATTATTACTATGATTCTTTTAAGAGTCGTTGTCAGAATGGAAGAAATGGGGGTTGAGCTATGAAGGATATTGGTCAATTATGGAATGATCTGGCCAACCCTAAGAGGATCCCTAGACTATTTTCCGTAGTTCTGGGATTAATTTTAATTGTGGGATTTTTTGTCCCCATGGCTCTTAATGACCATCAAATTTATCCACGTCCTTTACCTCAGGAACAGGTAAATCAACAAAACCCTCTGGCTCCTTATGATAGGGGCGGAGTTCCTTTAGTAGAACCTGGAATTGTTAAAGCACAATATCCTCAAAATTCTGCTAAATTAGGTATGATAACTGGTTATTTATCACCTATTGCCATTGGTGTGAAAAATACCACCCGTTATTATGGTACTTCTATCTATTCATCTCCTGGTGGTTTAATTGACGAGATATTATACTACACGCGTGGTTTTGACACTATATTAGAATCTACCATACTCATGATGGCCTTTGTGATTGCTTCCTGGGTTGCTTTGAACTTCACTATGAGAAGGAGGAAAGATTGATGTTAGTTCCTGAACTTGTACCAGCATACACGGTTTCTTTGTTCCTTCCAGCACTTTATGCCGGTTTAATCACGGGGTTTATTGGCCTTCTGGCTATATCTTTCCAGAAAAATGACCTTAGTGCATTAATACTTACCGATATTGTGGGACTTTCCATGCTGGTTATAGTGGCTTCAGTAGGTACTGATCTAGCAGAAGCATTAATTTTACCCGGTTTAGTAGTAGAACTGGCAGAAATCATGGCTATCTCTGAGATATTAATGAGTAGAGAAATGCGCAAAACTGGTAAAACAGCTCCTTTACTTCCATTCCCGTTCACTGCGGATATGGAAATAATGACCACTGCTGCAAATTTCATTGCAGTCATATTGGTGGTGTATGGGGTATTCTTAAGTGGATTTACTGGTGGGGCCATTGCCGGTGGAGGAATATTATTCTATGCTATCTCTAGAAAATCCCGTGGACTTCCTATAAAAATCTGGGAAGGTATTGCTGGTATCTCAGGTATTGCCTGGACTATATGGTTGGCCGGATTTTTAATATTCTTTGTAGCTCCAGATTACTGGCTTTTAGGTCTATTCATGTCTGCATTTGGTATTTTAATCAAAGTAGCATCTAAAATGGGCCTGATTGGTGTGATGGCTAGAGAGGAATTCAAAAGAGAGTAAAAATCATAACCTAATTTAATCATTTGATAAAATGCAAGATATCAGATGTAGGACCTGGTCCAATAATTAAATTTATTAAATTTCAAGTTAAAAATAAAAAGAGGAGTAGCAGATGGATATAGCAACATTAGGCGGGCAAATACTGGGTCAAATACCTCTGGGTGATATTGTACTTTACCTTACTCCTTTCAACCTGTTCATGTTTGCCGGTGCCCTTATATTTACTACTTTAATTGCCATAAGTCGAACTGAAACTCAAATAGAAGCAGAGTTTGGTTCACTTAAAGATAAGAAAGTACAAGTAGATCTTGAAGAATTCAAAATTAGAAGATTTTTGGCTATTGTTTGTGGTCTGGCCACAGCAGGTGCCATGATTACGGGAGACCTGTTTAACTTTACTTTATTCGTAGCCCTTATTGGTATAGTTAACATTGGTATTGTATCTGCTGTAAAGCAGGTTGATGTGCTTAATGCAGCTTATCAATATGGTCTGGTGGCCATGATTGCATCAATGCCATTGTTTGCAGGTGCGGCTTTGATATTAGGTGCTACCGGGACTTTAAGTCTCTTCCAGCTCTCTCAGACTGTTACTACTCCTATGATGTATTTCGCATCTTTATTATTACTAATGGGAATTGTTGGCGAAACTGGGGTGGCTCCTTTTTATGCTACCAAAGCAGAAATGTTTAGAACACCAGGATCTCCATTTATCCTTATAATTCACTTAAGTTCTTTATTAATAATTATAAGAGCAATTGAAATATTATTAATCATAAATAAACCATTTTAACAGTTAAACATTAAAATAATTGATTTAATAATTAAAATCATTAAAATTGTCTATTACTAAAATAATCATTAAATGTCCGGTTTGGGGTGCAGGTGATAAAATGAATCAATTAAAAATAGCAAGCTATTTGATGTTTGCAATTTCAGTTATAGGTATAGTTTATGCCATGATCTTTAATCCAGCTAGCTGGATTGTTTATGGAATAGCTATTGTATTAATACCCGTATTTTTACTATCTCTAGGCCTTCTTACCATGGCTAAGAGTACAAAAGAGGAGGAAGATGAGAGAACTAATGAACCATTCATTGGATATTAAATTGATGAAAACATATTATTCAAAATATTAATATTCTGATATTTAATGGATTATTTTAATTTCAATTTATTAATTCCATTTAATCTTTATATTAACTAAATTGAAATGCTAATCAAAGTAATGGTTAAATCTCTCGACTCAACGGTGATGAAATGAATCTAATGGCAAACATCCTTCTAAATGTTCTCATTGCTTTCTTGATGGGAAGTATCCTGTTTGGATTGCAAAGGAAGATCATGGCCCGTATACAGATGAGACCTGGGCCTCCCATCATACAACATCTTCTACACACATTAAAATTTTATATTAAAGAATCATCTTTCCCTAAAACAGCAGCAATGCCATTTTATGTGGCAATTTCCAGTACCCTTTGTGCTATATGGATCACCGCAGTAATTGTAGGTCCCGTAATTGGAGGATCACTTTTAATAATATTTGCGGTTTACACTATGCACAAAATCGTGGAACACAATGCTGGTTCATCCTCTGGTTCTCCCTATGGAAAACTTAGCTGTGTCAGAGCTGTATTTTCTGCAGCCGCGGAGGTTCCCCTTTTTGCAGTTTTAATAATCATTTACCTTCAGACCGGTACCATGATGATTGGTAATATTGTGAATTATCAGGCCATTCACGGCCCATTATTATTTACCATACCTCTGGCTGCAGTGATGTTCTTAGTTCTTATCCTTTCCAAGGCACCATACTCTCCCTTTGCAATTACTAAAGGAAAAGATATAATTTCTGGTTATGAAACAGAGCACTTTGGTGTTTTACGTGGATACTTAATGATTTCAGAATCAATTGCTTGGTATATGCTCCTATGGGTATTTTTAACAGTTTTCATAGGGCCTTTAAGTTTAATAGGATATGTTATTGGAATGGTAATTATCACTGCGATTGTGGCCTTTATTAATGCAGTTACTCCTATATTAAACCCAAATCACTCGGTTATGATGCAGGTGACATTTGCATTCATTGGAATATTCGGTTCCATTTTACTAATGATAGTGTTTTAACTATTAATTTAGTGATTTAAACTATTATTATATATTCAAAGAAAAAAACAGTTAATTTAGTGATTTAAACTATCAAAAAAAAACTTCAACAAAAAAAGTTAATTAATAAACATTTATTAATATTATAAAATCTTCATCTGGAAGGAGAATTAGAAATGGCAGAAGAAAAAGATTTACTATTCCTGGTAGCTTTAGTAGCTTTTGGAGTAATATTGGCTAGTGGATTGGCGGCCTTTTTGCAATGGATGGTGGTAATTCCAATCACTTTAGTAGCAATTCTATTTACGGGACTTCTACTAAAACAGCATAATGACAAAGTAGTACATTTTTCCGAAAACTTAGAAAAATGGGCTTTTATAGCCGCTTTATTATTCTTTATAGTGGCATTCATAGTTCTCTACAAACCAGCTTAATGGTGTGATAAAGTGACCGAAACTTTCTATCTCATATATTTAATATCATTTGTAATAGGGTCCATAGTAGGACTCCTATTGAGTTATAAAAAATACTCAGCCCCTTTTGTAACAGAAAAAATAGATATTATTGCACTTATAGTATCTGTTATTGGATGGGTAATCCTTTTAAATAATCAGCTTATAGTTCTAATTCAACCATTTATTTCCATCACAGTCGGTCTTTTCATGGTGGCCATGGTTTTAGGTATGAGGCCGGGATACGGCCGTTATGAAACAGTGATTGGGGTAGTTATATCTGGTGCGCTCTGGTTACTCACAAACGCAATTTCATAAGATTATTATCATTAATATAATTCGAAATAGGGGATATTAATCAAATATCCATCTGAATATATCTTAATAATTAAAATAAATTCACATATAATAACGCAATAACTTTAAAAATTTAAACCGGTGTTATAATGGATGATGAACAATCACGTCTGGAATTAATGAAAACCAGGATAATTAGAAGTTACAGGTGGAGGGAAGACATTGTCAAACCTTTAGCTGAGGAACTGGAAATTGATCTGGACCTTTTTGAACAAATTCTAATTAATAAACTTGACATGTCTAGTTTAGAAGCACTTCACCCCCGCTTTGAATCAGCACGCCAAAGATGTATAAAAGAAAGAGTACACGCAGACTTACAGTTGTGCTGGCTAGAAGATGTAATGGAAATTGTATCCCCTCAAAAGTCGGAATATATTAAAAAGAAAATATCTCAAGAAGTAATTGATGGCATACCATATACTGATGCCCTGGAAGACGGTAAGAAAGAACTTCTAAAAATTTTATCTGAATAGTGTTTTGAAGTAATTGTTCAATAACATATAATTAATGCTTACATGATAGTAAATCATAATTCATCTATTAAAAAATTTAATAAATTAACATTAACGAGGGAAATTAGAGGTAAAGAAATGTTAGATGCTCTTAAAGATATTGTAAGAAAGAGTTCAATTCACGTTTGTCTGGTGAATTCTGGAGGATGTAATGGCTGTGATATTGAAGTTGTTGCCTTACTATCTCCCAGATACGATCTAGAACAGTATGGTATATATGTTCACAATAATCCACGGGAGGCGGATGTTATTTTAGTTACTGGTGCAGTCACTGAACAGTGGAAAGAAAATCTAAGGCGGATTTATACCAAAGCACCTGAACCTAAAATAGTAGTGGCTCTTGGAAACTGCCCTATATCGGGGGATGTCTTTAATCAAGAAGGTGGATGTGTCAATGCACCTGTTTCTGATTTCATTCCAGTAGATGCTGAAGTATCTGGATGCCCACCTCGACCTTCAGAAATATTAGAAGCTATCTTAGCTGTGGCCCCTGGTGCCATAGCTGCTAAAGGGAGGCAAAAATAATGATTCTACCTATAGGTCCAATTCACCCTGGATTAAAGGAACCTCTTCGTTTAAAACTTAAAACTCAAGGAGAAAGAGTAATAAGTGCAGAAATAGATTATGGTTATGTTCACCGAGGAATTGAACGTATAATGGTTGGTAAAACCTGGCAAAAATCCATTTATCTTGCTGAGCGAGTTTGTGGAATTTGCTCTTATGTCCATACCCAAACCTTTGCTGAAACATTTGAAAAGATATCTGGTGAAAGAGCGCCTCTCAGAGCCCAGTATTTGCGAGTACTTACCAATGAACTGGACAGAATTCAAAGCCACTTACTGGCCAATTCCACATTTTTCAAGGCCGTTGAACATGAAACATTATTCATGTACATGCTTCATTTAAGAGAACCGGTCATGGATGCCATTGAGCTTTTAACTGGTAATAGGGTTAATATGGGTTGGAATGTGGTTGGTGGAGTTCGTATGGATGTTAAAGATGTTCATCTCCAGCAGATCATGACCATAATGAATAAATTAGAAGTGGAATATCAAAAATATGTGGAAATGTACGAGCAAGGTCCTTTAATGGGATTGAGGTCTAAAAAGGTTGGTCGAATGACCAAAGAAGAAGCTATTAAAGCCCGAGCTGTAGGGCCTATTGGAAGGGCTTCTGGTTTAAAACACGATCTTCGAGAGGATCATCATACCTACCGTGATAATTTTGACTTTAAAGTTATCTGGAGAAAAGAAGGAGATACCTTTGCACGTAATATGAATCGATTTGATGAGATTCCACAATCTATTAGTCTTATAAAACAAGTTATTGAGAATTTACCTGAAGGAGATATCCGTAAAAAAATAGATATTGGTGCAGGATTCGGAGAATGGAGAAATGAAGCTCCTCGGGGCGAAGTTACCTATATGATTGAAACTAATGGTAATTTAATTAATAATGCCTCCATTAGAACTCCCAGTATCATGAATATTGATGCCTGTGCTAAGTATATGCTAAAAGACGTGGCTACTGTATCAGATGCCATTGCGGCCTATGCCAGTGTTGATCCATGTATTGCCTGTGCAGAACGGGTGGTAATTGTGGATGAAAAAGGTGGAGAAAAACAATTCCAAGGTATTTTCGATATTAAATAGAATATATTGAATTTAAATCAATAATTAAAATTTAATTATTTGAAATATCTAAAATGGCAAATATTTAAATTAAATCTAAAATCAGTAATTAATGGTTAAATAATTAACTAATTAAATATTTACAATGTGATGGTGTCCTATGTCTTCTGTAATATGGTACATGTATGAATTCGCTCGAAAATCATGGGCAGAGAAATTTGCTGGAGCAAAATCTGAACACGATATAGTAGAAAAACCTGATCGGTTTAGAGACTTTCCAGAAGTTTTCAAAGAATATTGTATTGGTTGTGGAGCTTGCACAGCAGCTTGTCCCGCGCCTGGAGCGATAAAATTAGTCAGAGATGAAGATACTGCAGATACGGAAGGCCTAACCTATCCAGTAATTGTTATGGGTGCTTGTATTCGATGTGGTTTTTGTGCGGAAGTATGTCCTACTGATCCTAAAACACTTACCTGTGGTGAAAATCACTTAATCCGTGAAGAATTTACCATTCTTCCCGTGGATAAGATGTTTGTTATTGATGATTATCTCTGTATTAGATGTAAAAAATGTATGAAATCCTGTCAAGTTGACGCCATTCAAGAAGAAGATAATAAAATACTGGTTGATCAGAAAAAGTGCATTGCCTGTGGAGACTGTTTAGATGCTTGCCCGGTAAAAGGTGCACTAAAAGGTATTTACATTTCAAATATAGAAGAGCAAAAACAGATTATTAATCTTATTGTCCAAACACTGGAAAAAACCATCGAAGATCGTCAGGAAGATCTTAAAAATTTGTCATCTGATAAAATATTCAAAATGGAATATCCTCTGGTGGAATTAAAGGAAAAAGCCCTTAATATAATCCCTAAAGAAGAAATGGTCATGGATTTAATGGAAAAAATCACTGATCGTTTGAAAATGAGAATTATCACCTGGGATGAAGATAAGTGTACTAAATGTCGCTTGTGTGTAGAAGAATGTCCTTCTGGTGCTATAACTTATAATAAAGAAACTGGTGTTACCAGAAATCCTGAAAAGTGCTTAAGATGTAGTACTTGCCATCAAACATGTCCATTTGGTGTGGCTGGTTATTATCTAGCTAAATTCCTTATTGATAAAAATTCTGATGGTGAAGATGTGATTTTAATAACCCTAAAACCTTCACAATTGCCAGTTGTTGATTAATTAAACTTAGTAAATTAAAATCAAGTCTAAAATTAATTAAACTATCAATTGTCAATTAAATTATTTAAAATTTAAATTTATAAATCCTTGAATTTTATTAAAATAAAAATATATTCCGATTAAAATTATTTAATAATGGATTAAAGTCTCTTAGGAGTTGATTAGTATTCCTGTCACAACTAAAAAAGTCTTCAAGCCCCTTAGGGAAGTTGAAGTGGACTATGAAATTGACCAAAGCAAGTGTAAAGTGTGTAAAGATAGGCCTTGTTTGAAATCTTGCCCGGTGGAAGCAGTACATGAGATACCTCCAGATAAACACATTGAAATAGATGATAAATGTTTTGGATGTGTTTTATGCAGAGAAGCATGCCCTTATGATGCTATTAAGATGAAAACCATCCTCTCAGAACCAATTAGAGAAAATATTCCTAATATTAACCCTAAACTTTGTAGAAGATGTGGTGCTTGTGTCGGTACTTGTAAGACCGGAGCTATTCAATTAATTGCCTCTGGAACTGAGGAAGCTCACAGTGTTATTGATGAAGATAAATGCGTAAGATGCGGGTACTGCTCCAGAGTTTGCCCTACCGAGGCCATAAAATATGGTAAGATTTTACCTAGATCGGTCGTTGGTGGAAAAGCAATAGTAGTCAACCAAAAAGATTGTATTGGTTGTATGACTTGTACCAGAGTTTGTCCTTCCAAAGGAGCAATTAATGTAGGTAAAATAAGTAAACTACCATATATTGATCCTTCTTATTGTGCAAGATGTGAGGAATGTCTCGAAGTATGTCCTTCCACAGCTATTAAATATTCCTCCCGAAAAAGGGCCTATGAACAATTCTCTAAAATTAAAACTATGGAAATTGTATCTGAACTTCTTGAAAAAGAATCTGAAAAATTGGCCAAAGATGCAGGAAGAATTGATAATGTTTTAAACAAAATTTTAAGAGATGTTGGTTATCAAAATGAGGAAGATGAATTCTCAATTGACGTTACTTCTATTATAAAAGAAAAGATTGAAGGTTTTGTTGATTCTGGTCTTGAAATGATTGATATTAAAGAAATTATTGAATTCACTTCTCCTAAACGTCAAATAACGGTCATAGACGAGAATTGTATTGGTTGTGGTGCTTGTATGGATCAATGCCCTGTAAGGTGTATTGAACTGGAAATGCCCTCTCCAGTACATATTGGTTCAGAATGTGTTTATTGTGGTAAATGCAGTGCAATATGTCCCGTCTCAGCAGTTGAATTGAAAGAAGAGTATTTTGAAGCTGAAAATGATGAAATAATTCTTAAAAGGCGTAAGATAACTGGCCCTAGAAATGGGGAAGTTGAAGTAAATGATTCTATATGCCAAGCTTGCGGCGTTTGTGTTAATAATTGCCCCGTAGATGCTCTAACACTTGAAAATGATAAAATTAGTGTTAATCAGGAAATCTGCATTGCCTGTGGTGAATGTCAGTCATTATGTCCTGTAAATTCAATTAAAGTTAGTGTGAAAGATTAATATTATTTAATGTTAATTGATTTAAAATCTTGAATTTTAAATTAACATTTTAATTGGATTACATTTAACTTTATAAGAAATTTTATAATTTTATTTACAATATTCCCTGGGAGGAGGCACTTTGCCAAAAAAAATATTTATTACTGATTGTGAAGGACCTTTGTCTGTTAATGACAATGCATTTGAATTAGCGGGCCATTTCATCCCTGATGGAGAAAAATTCTTCTCAGAAGTCAGCCATTATGATGATGTACTGGTAGAAGAAGTAAAAAGGCCAGGTTATAATGCGGGTGACACTCTTAAATTGATTATTCCTTTTTTAAAAGCATATGGTGTGGATAACCAAAAAATCATTGATTTTTCTCGAGAAAATGTCATGATGGTTCCTGGTGCTACTGAAACCATGTCTTATGTTGAATCTACCATGCCTTCATTTATAGTAAGCACCAGTTATGGTCAGTATATTAATGCACTATGTGATTTAACTGGATTCTCCTTTAAAAATACATATTTTACTCAAGCTGATCTGGATAAACATGTTCTTTCACCTACCGAAAAGCAAAGATTGATGGAAATCAAGGACCTAATAGTTAATGGTGCTGATTTTGAAACCATGGATAAAATCTTCTCTGAAGAGCTTCCCCAAATGGAAATTGGTAAAATACTGTGTGATGTAAAAACTGTGGGAGGAGAAGGGAAAAAACTGGCTGTTGAAGATATTTTAAAAAAGAATGATGCCTCCGCAGATAGTGTCATGTACGTTGGTGACAGCATTACTGATGTGGAGCCCTTAAAATTTGCAAAGGAAAATCATGGAGTTTCAGTTTCATTTAATGGTAATGAATATGCCATCAATGCTGCAGATATTGCTATAATATCCAAAAATACCATGGCTACCTCCCTATTAATTGATCTACATTCTAAATTCAATAGCGAGTATGTAAGAAGATTCGTGGAAGGTTATGTCATAGATCCTCAACGAGCATTGGCCAACTTCAGGGTAAGTTTCCAGCTTTTGGAACAATTTAAAGAAATATTTGGTTCAGATTTACCTATAATTGAATTAATTAATGATGAAAACCGGAAAGAACTCATCAAAAAAAGTTTAATATGTCGAAAAGAACTTAGAGGAGAATCTATTGGTGGATTAGGATAATTTAATTCTGGAATAATAGTTTATTGAATATGGGATGCTTTGGAGATAAAATAATGGAAATTAATGGAATAGAAATTGAGGATACTTACTGTGAGATTTTTGATGGGACTTGCGTAAGGGCCATTATAACTGGGGATAATGATCAAATCATTGAAAGAGCTGCCTATGATGCAACTTCCACTCCAGGTGCAGTTATTGGAAGAGTTGAAGGTGGTTTAGAATCATTCATTGATTCATCTAAAACTCCTGATGGTAGAAATGGTGCCATATTACAATTCTGGTTTGGATTAGATGATATGGAGAAATTTGAAGTAGAATTATCCTATAGAATTCGCCAAGATATACTGGTAAAACCATTTACTTCTATGTTCAATGCCACTCCTGATGCCGATGGTTTCATAGGCATGATGAAACAAGTAGGCCATTGTGGTGATGGTTATGAATGGGAAGAAGAATTATATGGTCGTAATATGATTATAGTTCCTATTGCTATTCCTGACTTTAAAATTGAGAGTAAATTAGGATATAAAACAGGTTTCATGGGTGCCAATTTTTGGTACATGTGCCAGACCAGAGAAGCGGTAATTGAAGCAGGCCAAAGGGCATTGGAGGCCATTAAAGAAGTTGAAGGAATTATAACACCATTTGATATTTGTTCAGCGGCTTCTAAACCTGAAACTAATTATCCCTGGATTGGCCCTACAACTAATCACCCTTATTGTCCTTCACTAAGGCCCAAACTCAAAGAACAGTCTTTAGTACCTGAAAATGCAAATTTCATTCCAGAAATAGTTATTAATGGGCTGGACATGGAAAGTGTAAAAAAAGCCATGAAAGTAGGTATTGAAGCGGCCTGTGAAGTAGATGGTGTTACTAAAATCTCTGCCGGCAATTATAATGGCCAATTAGGTAAATATAAACTTAATTTAAAAGATCTTTTTTAATTTATCAATTTATATTTATTAAAAAGATCAATTTCATAAATCATTCATATTAAATCAATGTGTAAATTGAATCATAAATTAAATCAGTAAAATTATTAAAATAGATTAAATCTTTGTTTAACAAATTTAAACTATTAAAAGACAATTATGACAAATAAAAACGATCAAATGGATATTATTGGCTTTGGAGCCCTTAATATGGACCAACTCCACCTGGTAGATAAAATTGCCGGTCCTGACGAAGAAAGCTTTATCCATGGATTCCAGGAGTCTTGTGGTGGTTCTGCTGCTAATACAATTATAGGGGCTTCACGTTTAGGCCTTAAAACAGGTTTTGTTGGTAAATTAGCTTCTGATGGTGAGGGAGATTTACTTCATCAAAATTTAATCCAGGAAGGTGTTGATGTAAATGGCCTTATTATCTCACCAAAAGGTAGAAGTGGCCGGGTCATGGGTTTTGTAGATAAAAAAGGTGACCGAGCACTATATGTTGAGCCTGGAATTAATGATGAAATAAGCATTGATCAAATTGATATTGACTATGCATCTAAAACTAAAATTATTCATTTAAGTTCCTTTGTTGGTAATTCTTTTAAGGCCCAGGAAGATTTATTGTCCCAAATCCCAGATGAAGTCATAGTGAGCTTTGATCCCGGCAGAATCTATGCTGAAAAAGGATTTAATGCTTTAAAAAAGATTTTAAATCGAACTGATATTTTGCTAATTAATCAAGCAGAATTAAAGATAATGTTGGCCAGTGAAAATGATAAAACTGATTCTAACATTAAATCTAATTTAAATAACTTTGATTTATTATCTAATCTTGATAAAGAGTCTAATGATAAATCTAATTTAATTAAATCATTTGACATTTTTACGGACCTAGGTATTGATACTATAGTGGTTAAAATGGGAGATAAAGGATCTTTTGCCTTTGATGGATCTCAAGAGGTTTTTGTGCCCTGTTTTGATGTGAAATGTATTGATACTACTGGTGCTGGAGATTCATTTAATGCTGGCTTTTTATATGCTCAAATTAATGATTTTTCACTGGAAAAATCATGTGAATTTGGAAATTTGGTGGCCTCAAAATGTGTGGAGTGTACCGGAGCTACTTATGGCCTGCCCTCAATTTCTAACATTGACCTAGAAAAATATGAAAAGAATTAATAAGTTAAAACTATGCATATTTAATTGAAACATTAATGAATTAAAATAATTTTGTTTAATCAAGAAGAATTCAATAAAGTTCATTTAAAATTGGATATTAATAAATAAAATTAAGTTAAATTATAATTAAATTATAATAGTTATCCCTTACAGTTATATATACAAAATATTTCGCAATTATTTTAGTCCAGAGGTTTGATTATGGATATAAGTTTTAAAAAGAAAGTTGGAGACCTGCAAAAAGAGGTTGCCTTAAAATCAGCTGATTTAGAAGAATATGTTGAGGATTTTGAGGTTGAAATCGAGAAATGTTCTCTTTCAGATAAATTCATTAATATTTCTCCCCGATGTGTCCGCTGTAATCTATGTGCTCAAGAATGCCCGGTTGATGCAATTGAAATGGCTAATACCATAAAGCCTGCTAAAATACTTAATAATTGTGTTAAATGTGAAATATGTGCTCAAACCTGCCCAGTACGTTGTATTAATGTTTTAAAAACCACGGCTGCTGTTGATGATCAAATCGACTATAGGCTGGAAAGCATTAATGTTCCTCATAGAGTTATTCGCATGAAAAATATTGAAGTATCACCTGAAAAGTGTACTTCCTGTGAGACCTGCGTTAAATTATGCCCTACTCAAGCTATCACTGTAGAAAATGAGCTTCCGGCAGAGATAAACAAAAAATTGTGTGTGGGATGTGGCTCTTGTGCCAGTGTATGTCCACAACAGGCCATAAACCTGGAAAGGAAAATTGGACCTGTTATTGAAACCAAGGAATTACTAATTAATCAGGATACTTGTGTGGAATGTTTAATTTGTGAAGAAAATTGCCCTACAATGGCCATTAAATTAGAAGATGGCGAAGTTGTTCTTGATAAAGATAAATGTATATTATGTGATGTTTGCTCGACAAAATGTCCGGTAAACGCTTTAAAACTGGAGAGGATGGCCCATGAAAGTTAAGGAGATTATGGACAAGGAATTTATTGATGTAGCCCCTAATCAAGGTTTGATAGAAGTTTCTATTAAAATGGAAAAACATAAAAAGTTCACTACACCGGTGGTTGATAGTGAAAACCATTTAGTGGGATGGATTACATCACTGGATGTTACGAGAGGATTAAGAGAAAATTTAAAAACTGTTTCGGATATTATGCATCCCAAAGATGATATTGTTCATGTCCATGAAAATGATCCTGCTCGATTGGCTGTTCTGGAGACTTCCCACCATAAATTAGTTAGTATACCCGTTATTGATGATAATGATGTAGTTATGGGTGTTGTAAGATCTTTTGATATCGTAGAAACTCTTTCTCAGCTTTATGAAATTAAGGTTTCCAAAATATTTGAGGCCATGGAACAGGAATTGAAAGGTGTTAGCTGGGACGAACTTATGGAAGCTTCTGCTATTGTTACTCGTCGTAGAACTGGTAAACGTATTAAACCTCAAGAATATGAAAAAAATATCAAAGATGCTACCTTTGGAGAAGCAATTTGGGCCACTGGTGGTTTAGAAAAATTCTTTGTTGGTTTAATTGCTATAGGGGAAATGGTTATTGCCCGTAAAGTTGCCAGGGCACGTAAATAGCTTAATTTTTTCTATTTCTTATTTTTTCTATTTCTTATTTTTTTTATTTAAAATCATTTTTGATTTGTTATTTTTTTATTTTTCTTTAGATTTTTATCAATTCTTTTTTTTTAGAATAAAAATATAAAATTAAAAATTATTTTTTTAGATTTCTTTTTATTATCAGAATTTTATTCATAAATATTTACAAAAAAATTTTCCTGATAATAAATACTTGAAAATTAATTATAAAACATCTAAAATATTTTTTTAGTAATTTTAACTAATCAAATAAAATCAAAACATTGATAAAAAATTGATTTTAATCATATATTCGTTATAGTCGAGTTTAGCGAACTTAGATGCTTGCTATTTGAGTCAAAATTGATGCTATTAATGTATTCAAAACATTGGTATTTAATCAATGACATATAGATGCACTGGCCTATTTGGGCGGTTTTTTTAGTTTTAAGAAATAAGATATGGAAAATATCATTAAATAAGAAACTAATATTAAGATTAGTAATTAATGGAACTAATGATGGGCATGTTTTTATTTTTTCTCTTTTAAACTCTTTTTATTATCTTTTATTATTTTTTTTATTATTTTTTCTTTTCAAAATTTCCTATTATTTTAATGATTATTTACTCATTTTTTTACAAAGAGTAAACTTTAAATACTATTGTTCGTATAATATAGTACATTCGATAAGACACGAACTAATTTTTAGTTAGTGAATTTATTAAAATTATAATTGGTTGGGGAAAATAAAATGAAATGCGAAAATCTAAATCAAGAATGTCCAGAATGTGGTTGCAAAGATAAAAGAATATCCCGAAGAAGGAATTCCAATTCCAGTGAAGATGCTTTTTATATTCCACATATACCACAAGGTTCGGTGGGAATTGTTAAATGTGGTGAATGTGGCCATGTATTTGAAATATGTGAGAATAGTAAGATGCCAGTTGAAGTCAAAAAGACGCGGGTATAATATATATTTTATTTATTTAGGTGCTACTTTTTAATATTTTTAATTTAGTTAAGCCTGATTTAATACTAATTTTAACTGGATTTGAAAAACTACTAGAATAAAATAATTAATTCTAGATTATCATACTTATTACCAGTCCGACACTAAGGCCCATTACAATTAAAACAGTAGCAATGGAAATGAAGTTAAATAATCGGGAATTAACATGTTCACCCATAATTGTTTTGTCATTAATGATTAAAAGCATTAATATCAATACAAATGGTAGAAGCAATCCATTAGCTACTTGGGAAAGATAAAGAATGGATAATAAAGGCACATTAGGAATCATGATTATTATAACGGCTAATATTATCAATCCCAGATATAATCCATGAAAGATGGGTGCTTCCCGGAAGCTTTTAGAAACTCCAGCTTCAAAACCTAAACTTTCACAAACATAATATGCCGTAGAAAGAGGCAATATACTGGCTGCAAATAAAGAAGCATTTAAAAAACCAAAGGCAAATAGTATACTAGCATATTGCCCGGCGAGAGGAACCAGTGCTTTTGAAACATCTGCAACATCGTTTACTTCTATTCCACTACTAAATATGGTTGCAGCACAGGCCAAAACTATGAAAAAAGCCACAATATTAACTACAATAGCTCCAATAACCGCGTCTGCTTTAGAATATTTCAGGTTTTTTAAACTAATTCCTTTTTCTACCACGGAGGATTGGAGATAGAACATCATCCAGGGAGCAATAGTAGTACCTACCATTCCTATTACCATGGTTATATATGCAGTACTAAGGGTTACCTGGGGTATTATCAAACTTTGGGCAGCAAATCCCCAGTTGGGCTGGGCTAGAAATCCAGCAATGATGTATGAAATATAAAGAGCAGAAGCTAACAAAAAGATTTTTTCCACACTTTTATAAGTTCCTTTTACTACCAAAAGCCATACAAATAGTGCGGCCAGGGGTAAGGCTATAACTCGAGGTATACCAAAAATTCCAGTACTCACTGCAATTCCTGAAAATTCAGCCAATACATTACCAAAATTGGCAAGTAGAAGAGCTATCATCATTAAGAATGTGAATTTAACCCCTACCTTCTCACGAATTAGATCAGCCAATCCTTTACCCGTTACAATACCCATTCTCACTCCCATTTCTTGAATAACAGCTAATGCTATTATCATGGGAACAAATAGCCATAATAAACTATAACCAAACTGTGAACCGGCCAGTGAATATGTGGTTATTCCTCCAGCATCATTATCCACGTTTGCAGTAATTATACCGGGTCCCATCACTGAGAGAAAAATTATAAAGCTGATAATGAAAGGATTTTTAAGAATCTTACGGCTAAAAATACGGAAATCCATAGTTATCACGGCTATTATTAGTTTATTATTAATTTAATCAGTTGAAATTAATTTAAAAAATTAAGGATAATGACTATTTTTTAAATTATTATTAAATCAGGAGGATATTAGGTTAAAAAGACCTTATGGGCTATAATTATACTATAACTATTAAACTATAACTGGAATTAAATCGTTAAATCAACTTTAATTTATTTTAAATCCATATTAAAAATTTAATTGAAAATTATTATTTATCTTCCAAACATCCTGGGAACTCTTTTTTTCCATGCGGTGGGAAGAACAATATCTATGGCATCATCTACAGTAATAATACCCTTTAATTTACTTTCATTTTCCACAACGGGTAGAGCTATCAAATTGTATTTAGCAATTTGTTGGGCCACATCATGTTGATCTTCCATCACATCCACTTTGATGATGTTAGTGTGCATAAAATCAGCAACCGGGGTTTCTGGATCTACTAATAGAATATCTCTTATGGAAGTTACTCCCACCAGATCTTCATCTTTAGAAACTACATAGATATAATAAATTGTTTCTACATCTTTAGCAATCTCACGGAGTGAATTCATTACTTCACCGGCAGTTAATTTCTGATTTACTTCTGCAAATTCGGTGGTCATTATTCCACCGGCGGTGTTTTCAGGATATTCTAATAACTCCCTCAAATCTTTAGATTCTTCAGGTTCCATTAAATCCAGTAATTCTTCAGCTTTTTCTTCTGTTAAATCTGCTAAAACATCTGCAGCATCATCAGGAGACATTTCATCCAGAATTTCTGCAGCACGTTTACTTTCCATCCCTTCCAGTAAAGATACTTGTCTTTCCGGGGAAATTTCCTCTAAAGCGTCTGCTGCAGATTCATCATCCAATGAATTTAAAATGGTTAATGATTCGTTTAGGCCTAATTGGTCCATAATTTCGGCCATATCTGCCGGGTGGAGCTTTTTTATATTTTGTTTAGGAACTTTTAATTTAAGTTTTGAATAATCACTTTTTAAAGTGTCAATATCTTCCCAGGAGATGAGGTCTTCGCTTGAACTAATGCCCAGTGGTTTAGTAATTTTTTCCAAGCCTAATCTTCTTAATATGCCGCTGAATCCAATATCAACGCCAATTACATGATAATGGCCATTAGTAGGTGATATTTTAAGATCATTCACTCGTCTGACTTTTTTATCCTCAATATCTACTACTTGTCTATCAATGACATCTTTAAAAAGATATATTTCATGCTTTTTTAATTCGTATTCTTTTAATTGATTTAAATCAGATTTAAGGATTATTTCTTTATTTATATTATCCACATATTTCCAGGATATATTCATTAATTTTTTATCAGAAGTATTTATTGTAAGGGCTTTAATTATGGGGTATGAGTGAAGTGGTGAGACTATCACGTCTTTTAATTTTCCAATTTCAGCACCATCTGGGGTAATGACTGGTTTTTTAATAAACTCACTTATGTACAAGCCGTTCACCTCCTTTTTTGATTATATTGATTATTTATAATGATTTATAATATGAATGGATATAATATGGCTAGATTTAATTAAAACGGCGGAGTCATGGTTTCTTTAACTCTTTCCATTACAATCATTTCAGTTAAGTCTTCTACTCCATCTACCGAACGAATTTTACTGTTTACTATCTTATTAAGCTCTTCTAGATCCTGGGCCCAGACTTTAATAAGAATATCATATTCTCCAGAAATACTATAAACTTCTGACACTTCTGCGAGCTTAGATAGTTCAATTTCAACATTTCCATGCTTTTCTGATTCTGTTTGAATAATTATAATAGCCGTAACTGTTAAACCTAGTTTGTTTTGATCTAAAATTACAGTATATTGTTTTATAGCATCATTTTCCAGCTTTTTCAGTCGGTTGGAAATTGTGGCATCCGGCACGTCTATGTCTTTTGACATTTGGGAGAGGGTTATCCTAGAATTTTTCATCAGGGAGCGAATTATATCCGAATCTATCTCATCCATTTAATTTCACCATATTTATTAAATTTTCTAAATTTTTATAATTAAACTTAGTATCCTACTATTAATATATAAATATATGGGAAGATTACCAATATTTTTTTATTTATTAGGAAATTTACCAAATAAAATTTTTATTTTGAGAAATTTTTAGTATTTGGGTGATAATCACCACATATGCATATTCTCATGCAATACTAGGGAATCAAAATAAACCTATTTTAGAGTAAATTCCTTTAAAATGAATTAATTATCCATTAAAATCATGAGTAGAGCATCTATTGTGTAAATAAGGAAATCTAAAAATAAATATAAGCTAGGCCTATTTTTTACAATTTTTTAAAAAATATTAATATTCATTTTTTAAGGAATTATAGGTCTCATAAAATTATATCTCATAAATTCAAATATATACAATGGAAGTTAAAAAGGAGTGATTATATGAATAGAGTAATTCATTTTGAAATACCTGTAGATAATCCAGAAAGGGCCATAAAATTCTATGAAGATGTGTTTGGATGGGAAATAACAAAATGGGATGGACCATTTGATTACTGGTTAATAAAAACCGGTGAAGAAGGTGAACCTGGAATCGATGGGGCCTTAATGACTAAAGAAATGGGTGATATTGTTAAAAACACCATTGCTGTTGATTCTTTTGATAAATTTGCTGAGAAAATTCAAAAGAATGGTGGTACCATGATCACTGAGAAAATGATTGTTCCTGGAATTGGGGTAATGGCCGCCTTTGAGGATACTGAGGGTAATGTTTCAGTTATTATGGAGCCGATTATGGAATAGCTCAATTGAAATAGTTATTAATTTTTTTATTATTCTGAAATATTTGCATCTTTTTAAATTAATATCTATAAAAATAATAGTAAATATAAAATATTAATAATTATTAATCGCTATAGGAAAATGTGTTGATTTTCATGAATATTTTAATTGCTGAAACTGAATCTAGCACTATTTTGGATTTAAAAACCATTTTAGGAAATTTAGGCCATAATGTGATAGCTGTAGCTTCCAGTGGAGAAGAGGCAATTCAATATGCCGGAAATTTAAATCCAGATCTAATTTTAATCAATATAAAATTGAAATGCCCCATGAGTGGTGTAGAAGCGGCCCATAAAATAGAAAATCTTTATAAAATTCCAATAATATTCATAACTGTTTTTATTAAAAATTGCTTAAATAAATCTTTACAACTATCAGAAGACGCTATTGTTTTAAGTAAACCTATAAAGAAGGAACATCTAGAATATGCTATCTCCAGAGCTATTTCGGATCATAAATAGAATATTCGGATATAAAAATGTGATTCACAGTTATTAAATCCATTTAATTAATAGAATTTAAATAAGGTATTTTAAAAAAATTAAAATTAAAGAAAAGAAATTAAAAATTATTATTCTTTTTTCTTTTCGGCCTTTTTCTTCTTATAATCTTCAATAGCAGCCTGCAAGGCATCGGCGGCCAAATTGGAACAATGCATTTTAACTGGTGGTAAACCTTCCAGAGCATCGGCCACATCGTTTCGGGTTATTTTTAAGGCTTCATCCACGTTTTTGCCCATGGCCAGTTCAGTTACCATACTGCTGGTAGCAATAGCTGCACCACAGCCAAAGGTTTTAAATTTAATGTCTTCAATTACATCGTCTTTAACTTTGATGTAAATAGTCATTAAATCACCACATGTAGGATTTCCCACGGTTCCCTCACCGCTTGCATCAGGAATATCTCCCACGTTTCTGGGATTAGAGAAATGATCCATTACTTTGTCAGTATACATTATTTCACCTCATAAATTCTCTGCACTACACCATAGGGGTGATAATTTCCGCAGAGTTTCAACAGCTTCTTTAATAGATGTTATAGTATATGGTATGTCTTCCGGTTTATTTTCTTTGCCCAAAGTTAATCTAAGTGATCCATGAGCTGCAACTTCTTCCAATCCTAAAGCCATTAAAACGTGTGAAGGCTCTAAATTCTTAGAAGAACATGCAGAACCGGTAGAAGCAGCAATGTTTTTAGAATCAAGATGTAATACTAGTGATTCTCCTTCTATCCCAGTGAATCTGAAATGAGCATTATTTGGTAGTCTATTGGTTCTATCACCATTAAGGTAAGACTCTTCAATATTCTCCAGAACACCATCAATTAATGAATCCCTTAATTTACTGATATAAACCCTGTTTTCTTCTAAATTAGAATTGGCCAGAGAGCATGCTTTTCCTAATCCAACTATACTGGGAATATTTTCAGTTCCCGGCCTAATACCTCGCTCATGACCTCCACCGTGAATTAAAGGCTCTAGAACTATTCCTTTTCTTATATAAATGGCACCAATACCTTTTGGCCCATTCAATTTATGGGCAGATAATGATAAAAGGTCTACATTTAATTCAGCAACATCCACCGGTATTTTACCAACACTTTGCACCGCATCGGTGTGGAAGTAAATTCCTTTTTCTCGGGCTATTTTTCCAATTTCAGCAATGGGTTGAATAGTTCCAATCTCATTGTTGGCGTGCATTATAGTGATAAGGATAGTATCATCCCTTATGGCAGCTTCCACATCAGAAACTCTAACTATTCCTTCCTCATAAACCGGAAGATAAGTAACTTCAAAACCCTGTGTTTCCAGGTATTTACAAGTTTCTCTGACAGCGGGATGCTCAATAACACTGGTAATTATGTGCTTTCCTTTACTTTTCCACTTATAAGCAGTTCCTTTTATGGCCATGTTATCGGACTCAGTACCTCCACTGGTGAATATTATTTCCTGTGGGCTGGCCCCTATTAGTGCGGCAACATTTTCTCTGGCGATTTCTAATGCTTTACGTGCATCTCTACCTAGAGAATAGAAAGTAGATGCATTACCAAATTCTTCTTTTAAAAATGGTTCCATTTCTCTTAGAACTTCAGGATCTAAGTGTGAAGTGGCTGAGTTATCCATATAAATCATAATATCATTATCTCCTAATTCAAATTGTTAAATTAATTAGTTTAAATTATGTTTTATGACATTTAATAGGTTATATATTTTGTATGAGATTCATATAATGTTTCAGACTAAGAAATTTTAGAATTAATCAGTGTTTAGTGATAAGTGTACTAATCTGATCAGTAGTAATGATTCCCTTAATTTTCTGATCTTCATCAACCACCGGAAGTGAGGATATATTATATTTTTTCATCTTCTCAGCAGCTTTTTCTATAGGTTCATCTGCTTGACATACAATAACCTCTCGAGTCATTATCTGCTCTAAATTACTGCATTTAAGGGCTACAGCTTTTGATATGTCCCATGCAGTCACAATTCCGATTAATATCTTGTCATTTGATACCACAGGTAAATGGGTAACTTTACAATCCATCATTAAATTAGCGGCATCTTCAATGGTTGATTCTTCATGAATTAGTGGTATTTCATCTGCCATAACGTCCTGAACCACCATATCTGATAGAAAACCGCCAATTATATAATTTAATTGGCCTGATTCTAGTAAAAAAGCATCATGTCCATAGGGAGATTTAATTTCAAAGTAACTAACATCTATTTCATTAGCGTTTAATGCCATAACTATTTCTTCTGACTCTTCTGGGGTGTATAACCAGTCAGAATCAACAGAGATAACCATTATTTTGGCTTTAATATTTTTTAAACCTTCGGCCAGTGAACCATTACTGGTTAAATCAAAATAATCCACAGCTTTTGTAATATAAAGATATGAATTTGCATCAAACCTCTTTACAAATGATTCGCCCTGGTAGTGGAGGTAACTTTCCACCTCAAAATCCAGATCAAAATCAAAACTGTATTCTTCCTTGTCCTGAAGCCTACGGCCAAATTTCTGATACATAGATTCTGAAGAGAGATAAGTTATATGTCCAATCATCCTGGCCAGACTTAAACCATTTTTGGGAGCATTTTTATGGTAGTAATCTCCTTCATTCCATTCCGGATCGGATATGATGGCTCTTCTACCTACTTCATTAAATGCAATTTGCTGAGGAGATGACAGTGCAGTTGTTGCTATGGGAATTCCCATTTTAACCATTTCGGGATATGATACACACCATTGTAAAACTTGAAGGCCTCCCATGGATCCTCCAATAACTGCCAATAATTTTTCTATTTCTAAATAATCAATGAGCTCTTTTTGAGCATTGATCATGTCTTTAATAGTTATCAAAGGAAAATCCAAACCATATGGTTTTTTTGTTTGAGGATTAATTGATGCTGGCCCGGTAGAACCCTTACATCCACCCAGAACATTGGAACAAATTATGAAATATTTTTCAGTGTCCAGACATTTACCGGGACCAATAATTATATCCCACCATCCTGCCTTCCGATCCCCTTCATGCCAACCTGCGGCATGAGCATCTCCGGTAAGGGCATGGCAAACTAAAATAGCGTTGTTTCTATTTTTATTTAATTTACCATAGGTTTCATAGGCTAAAGTAATGTTTTTGATCTTTTTACCACTTTCCAGATCAAGTTCATCAGGTAGATTAAAGTATTTTGTTTCTACCAATCCCACGGATTCTTTTTTCATATTCTTCCTCTTTACCAGATGCATATCTAAATATTAGGCTGCATTTATTAAATTATTTTTTATTTTAGCCATTTTTTTCAAGTGATTAATCAAAAATACAAAAAATGGAATGAATTAGTGGATAATTACTTAATCATTCAGTCGCTTTTTCCAGGGCCTGATTAATATCATAAATTATGTCTTCCACGTTTTCCAGTCCCACAGATACCCTGATAAAGTCATCGGTGACTCCGGTTTGAACTCTTTCTGCTTCACTAAGCTGCTGGTGGGTGGTAGACGCAGGATGAATTACCAGACTTTTGGCATCGCCGATATTGGCCAGGTGAGAGAGCAATTCTAAACTTTCTATGAATTTTTTCCCGGATTCTAATCCCCCTTTTATTCCAAAACCTACTAAGGCCCCATATCCACCACTCAAATATTTTGAAGCTAATTCATAAGAAGGATCATCGTCTAAACCAGGGTAGTTAACCCATTCCACGTCAGGATGATTTTTAAGGAATTCTGCGACTTTTAATGCATTTTCAGAGTGTTTTTGAACTCTCAAGGTCAGGGTTTCCAGTCCCTGAATAAATAAAAATGCATTAAACGGACTCAGTGCAGCTCCCAGATCTCTCAAAAGTTGTACACGGGCCTTGGTGATGTAAGCGATGTTTCCTGCTTCGGGAATATCTCTAAAGGTTTCCCAAAATTTAAGTCCGTGATAACTGGGATCTGGTTGGGTAAATTCTGGAAATTTGCCATTTCCCCAGTTAAATTTACCGGAATCTACTATTACTCCGCCGATGGAAGTGCCGTGGCCTCCGATAAATTTAGTGGCCGAAAGCACAGTAATATCTGCTCCATGTTCTATGGGCCTTACCAGGCCTACTCCCGTGGTATTATCCACCACCAGTGGAATATCTGCTTCATGAGCAATTTCAGCTAATTTTTCAAAGTCGGGTATGTCCAATTTAGGATTACCAATGGATTCTGCGTAAATAGCTCTGGTTTTGGGAGTAATTGCTTCTTTAAATTCTTCTGGCTTGGTGGAATCTACAAATTTAACTTTTCTTCCTAATTTGGGGAAAGTGTAATTAAATAACTGATAAGTTCCTCCATAAAGGTTATTGGCAGATACTATCTCGTCACCTAACTGAGTGATATTTAACAAGGCCAGAGTTATGGCGGCCATTCCTGATGAAACAGATAATGCTGCATTACCTCCTTCTACTGCTGCAATCCTTTTTTCAAAAGCATCATTGGTAGGGTTCATTATTCTACTATATATATTCCCAAATTCCTTCAGAGCAAATAAGTTAGCAGCATGTTCTGTATTTTCAAAGACATAGGATGAAGTTTGATATATGGGTACTGCTCTAGCTCCAGTAGCAGGATCTGCGGTCTCCTGTCCAGTGTGTAATTCTATTGTTTGAGGTCCGTATTTCCGTTTTCCTGTCATTTTATCCCTCGGATTATATTTTTTTATTTAGTAAGATTTACTATTATAACAATTGTTATGTTATTTCTATTTATAAATGTTTTGCTTATCTGGTTTGTAATTCTTCATCAAAAACTATTTATATAACAATAGTTAACTTTAGTTTGTTGGATTCCAACTGAAAAGAATTTTTGGTAGGAGATTCATAATTAACATTAGATAATTAATTGTATTATCTGATAATTATGCCAAGATGACCGAGAGGCGAGGTGCATGGCTGCAAACCATGATACTTGGGTTCAAATCCCAATCTTGGCCTTTTTTATATTTAAATAATTAAAAACTAATTTTATATTAATTAAAAGAGTGAGTATATCATTTATATCGAGAGAGTGGGAAAAATGAAAATTTACAACACCATGAGCCGTGAAAAAGAAGAGTTTAAGCCGATGAACGATCAACGGGTAAAACTGTTTGTATGCGGACCCACTGTCTATGACGATGCCCATATTGGCCATGGCCGTACCTACATCTCCTTTGATATGATAAAACGGTACCTGGAATATAAGGGATATTCTGTATTCTACCTCCAGAATGTGACTGATATTGATGATAAGATTATTAATAGGTCTGCTGAGGTAGATGCTGACACGAAAGTATTAGCTCGTAAGTTTGAAAAGAGATACCAGGAAGATATGGAAGCCCTAGGAGTAAATGGAGTTAATTTATTTGCCCGGGCCACAGATCATGTTCAAGAGATCATAACTCAAATTGAAACCCTTATTAAAAAGGGCTTTGCTTATGAAACTTCCACTGGAGTTTACTTTGATGAGGATAAATTTGAAAACTTTGGGAAACTTTCCAGGCGTAATTTAGAGGATTTAAATGTTCACCGGGTGAATATTGATCAAACCAAGAAGAACCCGGGAGATTTCGCCTTGTGGAAAAAGCGAGATGAAGAACCACTATGGGATTCACCCTGGGGAACTGGGAGACCGGGCTGGCACATTGAGGATACGGCCATTACCGAAGAATACTTCGGGCCACAGTACGATATCCACGGGGGAGGCCTGGATTTAATATTTCCTCACCACGAGGCCGAGATAGCTCAGATGGAAGCTGCCTCTGGTAAAAGCCCCATGGTCAGATACTGGATGCACACTGGCTTTTTAAATGTTTCTGGGGAGAAGATGTCTAAATCACTGGGGAACTTCATCACCATCCGGGATTTACTGGAGGACCACGATCCCCAGGTATTCAGATTCTTTGTATTATCTACTCATTATAGGAGTCCTATTGATTTCAGTGAGAAGACGCTGGAACAGGCCGCTAAGAGTTTGAAGAGAATTCAAAAGACGGTGGAAAGGATTAATGAATTATTGGGTAGTTCTGCTGGTAATGATGATGAGTATTTTATTGGGTTGTTAGAAGAATATCAGACTAAATTCCTGGAATCCATGGACAATGACTTTAATACACCTGAAGCTTTATCAAATATATTTAATTTTGTTAAGGAATTGAATAAGGCCCTTGATGATAAAAGGCCTTCAGAAAAAGTATTGAAAGATATAATTTCATTCTTCAATGAATTCGGGGAAATTATGGGCTTTGATTTGGCCGTTAAGTCTAATGATGGAGATATTTCTGGAGAATTACTTGATATTATTAAGGATGTTCGCCAGAAACTCAGAGAAAAGAAAGAATGGGATTTATCTGATGATATTCGTGGCCGATTGAATGATTTGGGGATTGATGTTGAGGATCTATAAATTTAATCTTTATTTTATAAATACAATATTTTCAAAAACGTAGTGAGATTTTTATTTTCAAGATTTTTTTTTTTGAAATAATTTTATTTAGTTATCTAAATAATTTTCAAATTTCTCTATATCTTCTTCATTAAATAATTTTTGATTAATAATATCTAAATCCTTCAGATCATGACTATCTTCCGAATAAGATATGTCTGGTCGGTCAATATCCTTATTTTTTACCATATCAGGATATGCTATTCCTATTATGCCTCCAATTATAATTAAATCTCTTTCTGACATATTTTTTAATAATTCGCTTTGTTTTATGGTTTCATTTTTTATTTTTTCAAGATTAGAAACGTCATCAGGATTAAATTTTAAAATCCAAACACCCATAAGCCTAATATAAGGTTCTAACAAAGATTTGTCTGGAATATCCGATAACAATTCTATAGTTTTTGAGATATTATCTTGAATAATTTCAGAAAGATATTGATCACTATCTTTAACAAAAATTATTCCAATAAAAGAGAAATATAAATCTATTACTTCATAAATCCTGTCTTCAGAAGAATTTAAATAAATTTCCATATTATTAAATAAAACTGTTAATAAGTTAGAAATTAATTTAGAAGTTCTATTTTTCAAATTTTCATTATTTATATTGTCTAAGAAATTAATCAAACGAAACCCAATTGTATAATTCGTTTTTAAGAGTTGAATTGCAAGATCATATTTTGTTTGAATAGTAATATTGATATTTTCACTTAGAATAGTTATAATATCACTTATGATAATTAATCCATTAAATGTCGTGTCTTTAATAGTTATTTCAAGTATTTTCTGTGACAATTTTGAAAAGTTATTTTCACCAATTGTAAGTGGAGAAAAAGCAATATTATCAATCGGTGATTGGGCTGTAAAAATAATTTTTAGATTTTCACCAAGCTCGTTTATTATCTTCTTTATGAAAATTTCCTTATGATCATCAATCTTTTCATAGTTATCTAGTATATAATTTAAAATGGAAGTTATACTATTATTTACTTTTTGTGCAATTACAGTTCCACGTAAATTCGCTATGTCTATTGTTGCAATTTTGTTTACTTCAATCAAAACAGATATTACTCTTCCTACAATGATTTTCTGACCTATAGATCCTTTTAAGTCTAAGCTATTTCCAGCTATTTTAACTAACCTATTTATTAATTCTACAGGTATATTGGATGTATCTTTAACTAATTCTGGGCTTATAAGGATATTTTTTATTATTTGGATCCATTCTTCAGTGAAAATATAACCATCAATATTATTAATTCGTTTAATTTCTAATGAATCTAGTGTAATATCTCCAACACAAGTAGAAATGGATTTTATAATTTTAGGGTGACTTGTATTTGAAACCATGCTTATTGAAATAATTATATTGGTTTTGACTATATCAAACAATTTTTCTCCAAAGTTCCCTAATACTCCATTATTGATAGTAATATATTCTAATATAATATTTCTAATTTCTTTAAAACCACTTTCTACTATTTCAAAACGATTTTCTTGAATTGCTTTCTGTGTAACATCCAAAATGAGATCTACAGACTGTTCGATAGAATCATTAATTTCAGCACCCTCTTCTTTTTTCATTATGCTCGTAATATCGCTAGAAATTTCTTTTATAGTATTTCTAATATCCAAAAGATGGTAAACTCGGTTAATATAGAAAAATAATAAAATTAGATAAAGCAATGTCAAAGTAAAGCTAAAAGATATGAAATATATCTTAATTTCAGTTAATGGAATGACAAAATATGATTTTATAAACAAAAAGACAGATAAATTAAATCCAAATATCATTAAAGAAGCTATAAAATAAGCTCTAAGTTTTTTATCACCTGTAATTTTTTTTACCAAATCTTGAGAATATCGTCCTAATATGTTCTGAATAGGTAGTGCTATTAAAGTAAAAAACAGTGCTATAACTGTACCGATAAAAGCTAAACTTGCTGACAAAACATCTGAAATAATTGTTGAGTCAGTAGTTATTAAATGATCAAAATTAACATTACTGAAACACAATAATCCTAAACCTAAGGCAAATAATATTATAATCGAATTATGTTTTTGCAATTGTTTCCCTCAATATTTATATAAAAATCATTATTATCTAAATAATAGCATATTCTATAATAAATATTATAGAGTGAAAATTTAAAATATGCGATTTTAATTGTTTTAGAATCATTATCATTTTCAATAGTTATATATCACTTTTTGTAAAATATATTATTAATTATGATAAATTTAAAAATTTTATAATATTAATGGATGTGGATTAAATGAGCTCAGCAAAACTTCAAGCAAATAATGATTGGTTAGTCTGGGCTAGGAAAACAGCATACTATGATATTGATAAAATTGCAGAAGAAATGAATGTTAGTTCCGATCAAATAATAGAATGGGAAAACACAGGTAAAATCGAATATGATGATTTGGTGAATCTCGCTAAACATTATAAAAGACCACCTATGATATTTTTTAATACTAACAAACCTGCTGAAAAGGAACCTATCCAAGATTTTAGAACTTTTGATGGTAAAAAAGTAAAAATTACTCCCCAAATTAGTTTTGAACTTAGAAGTGCGGAAGTCAGACGTAAAAAATTATTGCATTTAGAAGAAGAGTCAAATGATTATCAAATCCCCAAATTTGCTTTATCAGATATTAATATAAAAGATCCTGTTGAAATAGGATATTTTATAAGAAATGAAATAGGCATGAATTCTGCAAACATGAAAAGAAGGGATTTGAACCATTGGATTAAAGAAGTTGAAAATTTAGGAATATTAGTTTTTCAATTTTACAAAATAGAGCCTGATGACATTAGGGGTTATGCTTTATATCATGATAAACTTCCAATCATTGGAATTAATGGAAAAGAATATGTAAATGGTAAAAAATTTACATTATTTCATGAATTAGCTCACATAATCAGTAAAAAAGAAGGTTTAAGTAATTTTAATAAATATTATTTAGAAAATCCTGATGAAATTTATTGCAATAAAATTGCTGCTGAAATTTTAGTACCCTCCAAAATTTTAAGTAATCTTATTATTAGTAGTGAAAACTCAACAATTGATGATAATAAAATTAATTTTCTTTCTAAACATTTCAGAGTTAGTAAAGAAGTTATAATTAGAAGATTACTGACTTTGAAGTTTATTTCCAAAAAAGAATATAAAAATAAAAAAGAAGTATGGGATGCTTATATTAGCAGAAAAGAAACAAGAATCTCCTCTTCCAAGAAACCTAAAGATTTATCTAATGATAAAAAAGAATCTGAAGAGAAAGAAAAATCAAAAGATCCTGCATTGTCTTATAAACAAAAAGCTACTAATGTTTTAAATAAAAATGGTAGTTATTTCACTAAAACGATTATCAAAGCATATGATGACCAGTTAATATCTAAAGACGATTTAGTTGAGGTTTTAGGTGTTCCTTTAGAAGTAGTTGATGAAATTAGAACTCGGTTTAATGAGGAGGAGTTCTAATGAAATGGAAATATGTTGTCGATACTAATGTGATTCTAAGAAGAACAAAATATGATACATATGAAAAAGACTCGTTTCCTATTCATTGGAAAAATTTTGATGATTTAATACTTCATGAAGCCATCATTTCAGCTCCATTAGTCAAAACTGAGATGAATAATCATCCTAAAAGAGCACTGCTGGATTGGCCTGAAGAAAATGATATAATTTTCAAAAAACTTGATGATAATGTAGTAAATTCAGCCAATATACTTTCATCCAAGTTTCCAGTGTGGTATGAAAAAAATACAGAAGAAGATAAACCTTGGGCAGATCCTCAATTAATAGCATTTGCAATGGCATATAACATAGTACTTGTCACCCAAGAAGACTGGAATCTCAATGCTACTGAAGAACATAATTATAAAATTCCTACTATTTGCTCTAAGTTAGGAGCTTATTGCAAAATTAATAGTAAAGAATCAGAAGATATTGATAATAATGTACCTTTCCAATGCATAGATTTTTTTGAACTTATTAAAAGAGAAAGTCTACATGGTTAAAACTATTTATCATTTTTATATTTCATTAAATTCTATTTTTTCTTATAGTTCTATGTATTTAAATTGAATTCAAAACATCTTCGCTAAACCGGAATTTACGAAGTTCAATTTCAGGCCTAAAAATCCAAAACCACGCTAAATCACATGGTAGATGTATATTCCATCATCTAACTTTTACTTATATTGATATAGATATCATTAAATTAATTTTGGATATTATAAAAGAGCAAGTAATATTGAAATGCTTTATAAATAGATGTACTGACTATATTTTGCCTTATGGTTGTTTATTAATTGTTAGGAAAGAGTAACTTTTAATGTAACATTTTATTGAAAGGAGAAAAAAATGAGAGTAGAAAAGATTACTGATAACAAGAAACAATACCTTGACTTGTTACTATTAGCCGACGAGCAAGAGAATATGATTGACAGGTATTTGGCAAATGGCGACATGTTTGCATTATTTGATGATGACTTGAAGACTGTTTGTGTTGTTGTGGCCATAGACAGAGAAACCTGTGAATTGAAAAACATAGCAACATATGAAAAATATCAAGGTAAAGGATATGCCAAGGCCATGATAAAATTCGTCTCTGATTTTTATAAAAACAACTATAAAACAATGTTAGTCGGAACAGGTGATGTCCCTTCAATATTGTCATTTTATGAAAGTTGCGGATTTGAGAAATCACATGTTATCAAGAATTTTTTCACTGATAACTATGATCATCCCATGTTTGAAGAGGGAGTACAACTTATGGACATGGTTTATCTGGAAAAAAATTATAATTGCCAGCAGTAGTGATATGATCAATCTAAAATGAGCAGAAAAGATAGGATATTCAATACAATCATTTCATTTCCTAGTTTTTTTAATCTCTTTGGCCATTTTTTTTATATCTTTCCATTTCTTTTTTTCTGCAAGTGAAGTTTATGGAGAGAAAGATGAATCAAAATGCGTTGCAAATGCAAATTTGAACCACGAGAAAAAAAACCAGTGATAAGAAAAAAAATAGCACATTCAATTTATTTTTTATATTTCTATTTAACTCGTATATTTACAGTAATACTTTTCTTATATCATCAAAAAGAAATCTAATTCTATCAGATTAGGGGCTAACTATTAAGCTATTAAATTCGCTATCTCTTTCAATCTTTTATCTATTCCACCCCAATCTTGATTTAGATTAAGAGTTTTTATATATATAATATGTTCTCCTATTTTATACTCTAAATCAATTTCTTCTCCAAGAGCAGCATAAAGTAACATTCCCCTAATTTCACCAGGAAATAAGCTGTTATTTACATAAGAATAGATTTGATAAAGATTTCCAGAGTTTAAGGAAGATTTTTCATGAAAAGTAGATAAAATATTTGAGTAAAATTTAGTATCAATTATAAGCTGTTTAGGATTGGTAGGTTCTAGATCTTTGTTTTCTAAAACAATATCTGTTCTCATAGTAGGGAGTAAGTTGTTTTTAGAATTATTTTCATATTCACTATCTAAATACCAATTTATGTGGGATTTACGAACTTTTAAATCCTTAAATTCTTTTTTATAGTAATTAAATACAAAATTCTCGAAAAGGTTAGCCATTTCTTTCTCATGTCTTTTTATGAAGTTCTTAAAATGGATTTCTCCATCTTTAGATTCATCAGGAAGTTCTAATTTAAAGATCAATTCACATATATTTATTAGTAACTTATAATGTTGATTATTCCTATTCCATAAAATTAAACCAAAAACACGTTTGTTTAAATCAATTGAGGTTACAGAATCGAAAAATAGAGTTAATTTGTTTAATTCACCTTTCAATTCCTTATTTAAATCTTTAATTATGATTAAATTATTAATCGTGGTTTTTATAATAGAATTAAATAAAACATCCTCACTAAACTCATCGTAAAGACAGTTTAATCTTTTATAGGTGTGTGTTTGTCTTTTTATAGTTTTAGTTATGTTGATTTTCCCGCGTATATTGTTTGTATCTTCATCTTTTGTTAGGTACTCTTTACAAAATCCTCTTTTTATCAGATTATTTGCACCAGAAATTAAAACCCGAGATAAGAGTTCATATATGTTTTCAAAGCGTTCAGACTCTTTTTTAATATTATTATCGATTTTAAGGTTTTTATAAGAATAACTAAGCATATAATAAATATTTTTAATAGGAATCTCATTTTTACTGGAAACTATGTCTCCATCTGGCTGAAATTCATCCCATCTGTTTTTATTTGATCCACTTTCGATTATCATTAAAATCAATTAATTTTTAGTTTATCAATTTCTTCTTGAGCAGTTTCTAAATCATCAAACCAATATTCCTTTAAAAGAGGGTCTATCTCATAATTTATTATAGAACTATACCAATTTTCATCATCTTCAGACTTATGATCATTTACGTGTCCTTTTCCGCAGAAATAGCTATGGCCAATTTTAAAACCATCTCCCAAACTATCATCTTCGGAAATTTTCTGATTTAATGTTTTGAAACGAGATATAATATTTTTAGCTAGTTCTTCTTCAAGCCCTAGATTAATCAAATGATTTTTAAATAGATTATCCTCTTCAAAGAGTGGATTGACAGAGTAGAAAACAAATCTTCTTCTTAAAGCATAATCTATCATAGCCAAACTTCTATCTGCAGTATTCATCATTCCAATGACATACACATTGTTAGGAATAAAAAATTTAGGTTCATCCTTATCAGAGTAGGTTAAATGCATTGCAAACTCCTCTCCTCTTTTATCTTCTTCAATGAGCATCATTAGTTCACCAAAGATTTTACTTATATTTCCCCGGTTGATTTCATCAATGATGAAATAATAATCATTATTTTGATCATCTTGTGCTTTTCTGCAGAAATTGTAGAAAATTCCGTTTTTTAAATAAAATCCATCTTCACGAGGGCGAAAACCTTGAATAAAATCTTCATAAGAATAGCTTTGATGGAATTGGATGAATTGAACGCGGGTTTCATCCTTACATCCCATGATGGAATAAGCTAATTTTTTTGCTATAAAACTCTTCCCAACACCTGGAGGACCTTGAAGAATAATGTTTTTCTTTCTTTTTATGAGATTGACTAATTGATTGTAGTTTTTTTCTAGAAATACCACATCTTGTAGAAAATCTTCTTTACGGTATTTAATATCTTTATTATCATCATCTTCAAGTTCTATAGTGGTGTTAACATAATTATCAATTGAAAAATCCATTAATTTTCCTAAAGCCTGATAATAAAGCAATCCTTCAAAGGCCCCAGAAGTATAGCTTGTAATATTGGTTAAAGTTTTTAGTACCAATTTAAATGCATGTGAAACATCAAATTCCCCAGTTTTCAACCATTTAACATCACGAAAATTTTTATAGTCAGTTCCTGGAATTTTAGGTTCTTCTGAAAACTTATAATCAGATGTTACAACCCCTACACCTAGAAGTGTGGTTATGCCTTTTTTAATAAAAACAAAATCTCCTATTTTCATTTCTTTTGAAAAATCTAAAAGAGCTCTTGCGTTATTTGTTTGTTTAGATGTTTTATTCGAATTTGAAGCATTGTATGTTTCTTTTTTCTTGGGATATTTTTTTTCCAGAGCATTTAAAATTTTTTCTTTGTCTTCTCCAAATTTGTTTAAATCTCCTAAATCTCCCCAACCGATAGTTATTATGTTATTTTCTTTAAATTCATCCCAATAAACTGCGTTTTCACCAGGACTTAATAACCAAACATTTTTGCTGTTTTTCAAATCATTAATGTTATCAAAATTTAAAAGATCAAACGCCCGATAATTCTTAACAAAACCATAATTACTATCTTTAAATTTTTTAATTCGTTTCGAATTTTCAATATAATTAGTTTCTGAGACAGGCTTTTTTAATTCAATTCCTAAGTTAAAATAGACAGTTGTGCCTTTTTTCATAGCACCATTGATTATGGGGAATGTGAATGGTTTTAAACAATGCAAAATTTGTGAAACGGTGCCAACACCTAAACCTTTAATTCCTCCACTTAAAACTTTTTCAGCTTCTTTGTACATTAATTCATCATCATCAGTTTCTTGAAGTTCTACACACAGACTTAAAAATTTTCTGGCATCCTCGACATCCAGTTTTCCTTTAAAAGTCTTAAATCCAGTTCCAAACATTCCCACATGATCTTGTGAATTATTGTATTCTCCGTTTTCCAATTTCCCATGGATTGAATTTAAAATTTCAATCAAGGACATTTTATCGTCTTCTTTAAGATTACTGTTTTCAATTCTAAGTTCCTTACAGTTCCATCCGCACGTCCATGTTCCTACAGTCATTAAATACAATAAATCCATATCTTTTACGTTAAGTTTGGACGGATTTACCTTAGCGATAAACTCGACTGTTTTATTTACTAATTCATAAGAACCATCATGTAAATTGGGGTCATTAGAGATATTACTTGTATATTTCAAAACCGAATTTAAATTATGAAAACCTGTTTTTCCACCCATCATTTCTTCATATTTCGGACTTAATTCTTGATAAACTTCTAAAAGTAATTCCAAATCTTTTTTTAAGTCATCATCATTAAGTTCATTATATCCATAATATTTCTCTATAACGACACCGCTATCTTCGGTGTTTAAAGGATTATCAACTGAAAAACTTTGTCTTTCTAATTTCGCAAAATCTTTATGTTGATTGATTATCTCAACTAGAACCTTGTTTCTATCACTAAATGTTGAATTTGAGATTTTACTGTGTCCCTGTATAATATGTAATGCAACAAATTTTTTGTCGGTAAAAAAAGTAAACCCTATATTAAGTCCCTCTTTGAAGCTATCGAACTCTGTAATCCCTGCCCATGGTGTTTCAACCCATTTACCCAGTCCATGAGATATCTTTATTTTATATTTATCAAGATCCAATATTGGGTTTAAAAAATTTCTAAAATCATTTAAAAAATCTTTACGCATTTTAAAAGCAAAAGGATTGTCTTTAATATCTTTTTTCTTCTCTATGGGATATTGATCTAATATTTCTTTAAAATCATCTGATAACAAGGAACTTCCCCCTACTATTTACTTATTAATCATTGATATAAAATAATGGAATGAAAAAGTATACCTGTTAATGAGTATTAAATTTTTTTAAACATAATATCTGATTTTTTGATTAGTTAGTGTTAATGTTTGTCGCGGATTCATTAGATTTGATAATATATTCTCTTTGAGTCTTTTTTCTGAACATTCACTACTCTAGTTGGCTTGTTACCTTAAGAAGAACTTTTCTCCCTTCTTAACCTAGTCGTATTCAACATAAGTATCAAAATATAGGCCCCACCCACGATAAAGGCCAGAATCCATTCCATGGGTTAAGATGTTGAATTTCCAGGCATAGAATATGGTTAAAATGCAGAATGGGTTTAGAAATAGCCATGTTGTGAGGAATCCGGGATTGTATCCCATTTTATCCTGAAGATTATGGTGTGCTGGATTCCATTAGGGCATAAAAATACTTTGAGTCATCATTTCATTTCCTAGTTTTTTTAATCTCTTTGGCCATTTTTTTTATATCTTTCCATTTCTTTTTTTCTGCAATTTTAGGGTTCTTTTTCCTTTCAACAGCCAGTATTTCTCTTTGTAATTTTCTGTAACTTTCCAGCCTTTTATTTGACAGTGTTCCGTCTCTTATTGCTTTTTTGACGGCACAACCAGGTTCGGTTTCATGCAAGCAATCAGAAAATTTACACTGCATCTCAAGTTCTACAATATCACTGAAAAGATCAATCAATCCTTCTCCAGCATCCCATAACTGCAGTTCCCTCATTCCGGGATTGTCTATAATTAAGCCGCCGTTTTCTAAAAGGATCATTTCTCTTTCAGTTGTGACATGCCTTCCTCTGCTGTCCTTTTCCCTGATTTCACCGACATTTTGTCTTTCATAACCTTCAAGAATATTGATAAGTGTAGATTTGCCCACACCTGAGGATCCTAAAAGTGTCACTGTTTTACCATCTTTAAGATAAGGTGATAGTTGATCTATGCCTTTATTCTCTGTAGAACTAATAGCAACAACCTTTGTATTAGGTGCAATCTCTTGAACATCTCTTATTTTCTGATCAACATCTTTGAAAAGATCTAATTTACTTAGAACCACTACGGGCTCTACTTTGTTTTCATTGGCGATAGCAATGTATCGTTCTATCCTTCTTAAGTTAAAATCTTTGTTTAATGAGGTAACTATGAAAACAGTGTCAATATTCGTGACAATAATCTGTTCTTCGGTTACATTTCCCGCTCCTTTCCTAGAAAATTTGTTTTTTCGAGGTAAAATCACATGTATAACCGCAGAACCTATGTCATCTTTTGATATGACCACCCAATCCCCTACTGCGGGAAGTTCTCCATTTTGGTGTAAATTACCTGAAACTCTTGCACGAACCTCTTCAGATTTAGTATATACTTTATAACCGTTTTTATATACAGTTGAGACCCTTGCGGGTTCATATAACTCTAGATACTCCTTAAAATGTTTACCAAAAAAGGCATCCCATCCCAATTTCTTTAATAAATTATTCAATTTAATATCTCCATTTTATTAATATCAACAGTTTTCAGCTTTTTAAATCCTGGCTCTGATAATTTATTAATTTTTCACTGAATTAAGAATTGTTCATAGATATATAAGTATCATGCGCCTTTTAGTAAATAGAAAAAGATAAATAATATTGGTGGGGTTTCAGGATATTTTAGGGGCTGTATCGATTCATATTTCAATTAATTTTTATCTAAAATGGATTTTTATCATACTTCGCTATTATGCCATCATTGAAGTCTGAGATTTTTAGATTGAGGAGATCATTATGGAAAATTTATAGTATTCCTCCAAAAGAATAATATTTAAAGAAAATAATAGAATTAAATAGATAAATATGGAAACTCGAAATTCACTGGCTAAATTGGATGAAGAAACTAAGGATAATATATCCAAAGTTCTATGGATGCATGAATTTAATGCTGAAGAAATTCCAGAAGAGATTATTGAAAGATTGGAAAGCGAAAAAAACAGCAATGAAAGTTTTGGAGAGAGAATGCAGTATCTTTTGAGGGAAAAGCTAAAAAATCCTGATTCATTCACTCCAAAGTACAAAAATGTTTACGAAACCTTAATTGAGCATTCAACATCACTCACACCACATCAAGCATATGCAATGACATTCTTTTTAGGAATGGATAGTTCTAAAGGTTATAAATCTATACCTGCAAAGGCGGATTTTAAAATTCCACAGGAGGATGCTCCTCAATGGGATTACCAATTGGGCTGGCATTTTATTGTTGGAAGCTGTATTGGAGAGAATGGAAAAGAATATGGCGTTCAATTCATGTTTTGGCAATATGCACTGCTACCTCCAGAAATAGCTAAGCATTTTGGACTTTCTGATATTGAAAATCAGTTCATTGAATTGCACCTTGCTGTGAGTGAGGCTGGAGGAAAGCATCATCGCTCTAAACCTTTAGCCATTGCAGGTACAACCGGATTAATAGATTTTTCAAACAATCCATTTGATTATACCCTGGGAAAGAATAAAATAAAGTCTTTAAGTGAAGATAGCACCTTTCCCCTAGAAATTAAAGGTTGGGGAGTAGATTTAAATCCTGATTCCGGGTCAGAAATTGAAGTGGATATTACACTTACACAAACCAAAGAATATTTAATTCAGGGCAAAGATGGATGCGATCCTTGCTGTGGCGGAGTTGGAACGCTATATTATTCTGTACCAAACCTTAGAGTCGATCCAGATCAAAGTATTTTAAGAATTAATGAAGAAGAAGTTTCCTTAAAAAGCGGTAAATTCTGGTACGACCATCAGTGGTGCAATGGAATGCTTCCAGCAGGTAACCCTCGCGTAAAGGTTTTAAGAGCAGCTAATAATATGAATAAAAAGGCTGCAGGAGGATGGGACTGGTTCATGGCCCAATTTAATGGAGATAGGGAATTAACAATGGCCTCCATACATTCACATGATATGTTGCAGTTTCTTAATCAGACAGGGGCCAATCCTCCAGGAACAATGGATGCTGATGTTTCAGGGAAATATGTGGATGAGGAAAGCAACTCTAAAAAAGTTAAAGGAACCTTAAAGATTACTAAATGGATAAGAAGCGAAAAATCACAGGACCCCGATTTATACCCCGTTACTAACGTGTGGTATCCTCAAGAATGGAAATTTAGCTTTGATGAAGATGTTCCAGAGGATATCCGGAATTTTACCATGATTCCAATCGTAAACGTTGGTCAATCAGGATTTTTTGCAAATGGACTACATTATTCAGAAGGTGCTGTATACTTAAAAGATCCCGAAGGAAATTCCATTGGTCGAGGTTTTGCAGAATCAACCGGCTATTCTGACCCAATACTAAATAGACTCAGATTAGCTGGGCTTCCAGCAACAGTGGAAATGCGTGATAAACTTGAGATACCTGAACCTTCCTCGTTGTTAAAACTAATTAGCTTTTTATATATTTTATGGCCTTCAAATAGATCTAAACTAAAAAAATTACTTTCCAATTGTGTGGATACATTGTAAAATCATTTTCCACATGAAAATAGTATGAAGTAGCCAATGTTATCACAATAAGCTTGTAAAATTTAGAAGAGACAAAACCTTTACCATATAATCCGCTTAATGCTATACATAAGAAAAAACAGCACCAATTAACCCATACTAAATTATATAAAAACTAAAATTTTTAATCTTATTTTTTAAGATAAAAATTTTAATCAAATTAATATTTAATTCAAAAATTCCCCTATGCTCCTTTAATGGATTCCATTAGGGCATAAAAATACTTTGATTCGTTAGTTTTATATAATTGGTACCATGCTTCCAGTGTTTCAGTCTTCATTAGATTTGTTCTTTTTAATACTTCATATGAAAACTCTAAGGGGGCAAGACCACTGGCTGTTATTAAGTTGTCGTCTGTAACTGCTGCTTGATTTAAATAGAAATTTTCTCCGGTGTATTCAGGACAAAACATCTTTAAAACTTCTATGTCATTGCTGGTATGTTTTTTATTGTTTAATATTCCTTTATTGGCAAGGGCTATTGTGGCTCCACAAACTGCGGCAATGATTACTTTTTTATTTATAATACTGGAAACGATATCTATTATTTTTTTATTTTCCTCTTCTGTCCAGGTGTCTGCTCCGGGTAAAATAAGTAAATCATCTTCCTCAAACTTGATATTATCAATAGTCTCATCTGGAGTAATTTTAATACCTCCCATTGTTTTTATGGGTTCTGTGGTATTCCCAATTTTTATAATCTCAACCGGAGGTATTGTTTTATCCAAATATCTGCCACTATTGAGTTCAGCAGTTAAATAACCGATTTCCCAATCTGCTAATGTATTTAATACGTATAGATATACTTTCATAAAATTTCCTTAAGCATTAATGTTTATAATTTTATCGTTTTCTGAGTAAAAATTCATCAAAAAAATTATATAATGCACTCCTTTCCTATAAATGATTTATTTCTCCATATGGTCTGTTATATACTCCAGATGTGGTTTTTTCCAAATTTGCTTAATCGCTTAATCTATAATATGAAAATCTTCCAGCAGGTTCAAATCCAAGCTTTAGAGCTAACTTATAAGAACCAATATTTTCTTGTCCACATGCCCATATTGGTTCATAATTGTTTTCCAGACAATAATCTATAAGTGCCGAACAGGTATGCTGAGCAAATCCTCTACCACGAAATTCTTCAATGGTCTCCATTCCCAATTCTAGCATATTATCGTGAATAAATGCAGAAAAAGCCGTTGAAGCTAAACTATTCTCATGATATAAACTGAAACCAATACCATTCCCATAGAAATCATTGGCACTGTCCCAAAAGTAAATCGGTACAACAGTACCCTTCATATCTGTAAATATATTTTTATCAGTGCGAACAATCCTTAAATCATGATTAATATTATTTTTTTTAAATTCTAGATATTTATCCAAGTTGAATTTAAAATTTATCCGAGTATTTATTTCAACTATCCCTTTTTTAATATCTTCAGCATTATCTGAGGATTTCACGATAGAATCCTTTAATAGATCGTTTAAAACAGCATCCCACTCTTTTGGAAATACTTGCATCCATTCGTGCCTATTTCGAGTTTGATTTAAATTTAAAGCATAAACCCTGAATTTTGCATTGAAATCAGAATTATTTAAATCGCCGAAAAGTAATGACATACCATAAGGATGGATTATGTAAAATGTTTCTGGATTGGTTTCATTATCCACATAAATCTCACCAGATACCTGTTTTTCAACGACAGAACGTGCAAATAAATTATTTAAAGTCACAGTTTCCAGTGGCTCTTTCACCTCTTCATATTTTTCTTTTCCGAGTAATATCATAATATCTTAACCTGATTTATCATTAATAAAGTATCACCTAACCTATATTTTTCCCTTTCTCTTTTCTTGTATTATGGTTGGAACATACATTATTGCAAAACCTATGATTATGGACAATACAAAGTCCAGGGTACTTAACATTCCAGATCCTAAAAAGTTGTAGTAAATATATAATGAAACAGGGACATATATTGCACTTGCAGTCACAACACCTGGAGAATATTCACCTGTTCGTAGAGTGTAATATGCATGGATTAAGAAATTTGAGAATATCCATGCCGCAGCCGATAATCCGATAACCAGCGTCAATTCGCTAGGATAAAATATTGCCAGTGATGTTGCTATGATAACGTAGGCCATGAAAATAATATTTCCCAGAACGAACTGCCCAAATGTTTCAGGCGCACCAAGATATTTAATGGCCCAGGGAACAAAACGTGGTGTCTCTTCTAAAATATGTACAAAATATGCTACCGGTACCAGCCATAAAATAGTTAAATCCATTGTAATATCTCCCATATAATATTCATACATTAATCTGCACTTTTATTTAATTTATAGTTACCCGGCCACCAACCATAGAAACTCTCGGACTTAAAATCAAAAATAAGGCCAAATATAGTACCAATCCATTTTTATTCTTCGATTTAGCGATTATAACCTTCAAAAAAATATTCTTATTTCTATTAGATTCAAATAAATAAATAAAAATATATTCTGTATTTGATAAAATTATATAATATCATTAATATGGAGGTATAACTATGGATATTGATCAAAATATTGTTAATTCTTTGGAATATGCACGATCAAATTGGGGTAAAGTTGCTACCCTGGGTGCTGTTCTTATTGTTCCATTTATTATTTTCTTGGCCATTGTTTTCTTAGGTGCATTATCTAACAATGCAGCGATTATCATTACTTTAGGGATAATGGGAACCATATTATTCATTATTGCCGCAATCCTTGTTCAGGGATATTTTTACCGGGTGATAAAGTCAACCCTGGCCGGCCTGGATGATTTGCCTGATTTTGATGAATGGGGTGAAATGTTTACGAGTGGTTTAAAGGTGCTGCTGGTACAAGTTGTCTATAACATAATATTCGGCATTATAGCAATCATTCCTATAATAGTAATATTTCTAATATTTGGCCTTCTTGGTGGTTTCTTGAGTATTTTCACCGGAGCCCTTTCCAGCTCAGCTGCACTTACTCCCGGAGCATTACTTAGCTCAGGATTATTATTCTGGGGAATGTACTTAGCCATATTCTTGACCTATTTGATAATGCTGGTCGTAATGGTGTTGTATGCCATAATGTTCCCATTAGGAATTGCCAATATGGCCTACTATGATAAAATGAGTGCTGCTTTTGAACTTTCTCAATTAAGAGAAAAAATAAAAGATATCAGATGGGGAAAAGCAGTAATATGGGTCGTTGCCATATATTTTGTGATTATAGTGGCTGTATTAATATCTTATATATTGGGCCTGTTGTTGGTAGGTTTAATTCTAGTTCCACTTATAATAATTCCATTAATGATCATTTTCTATGCTAGATCAACTGGTTTATTATATTTAAATGAATAAAACCTACTTTTTATTTTTTTTAGAATTTATTTTTGCTATTTTTTCAACATTCTTTTACTATTTTTCACTTATTTTTTTTGTATGTTTTAGGACAAAAGATTTAAATATATAAAATATATATGAATATATGCTCATATGAACATTTATTAATAATATTTAATTATTCTTATCAAATATTGTTATTAATAATCTACAGTTTAATAAGGTGCCCTAAATGTCAAAAAACAGTGAAAAAAACCACACTTCTCATAATAAAGACACCTGCGAACATGAAATTTCAGACAATAATCGTATGGAAAAATCGTGTGAGTGTGGTTGCAGTGAGAAAACAAAGCAATCTAATTCCCATAACCATGAAAAAAGTAGTGAAATCTGTCATGTTGAATGTGATGATGGAGAGAATGAATTTTGTTCCTGTTGTAGTGGAGATTTAATGGATGAAAAAGATCCCTTATGGAAACGCAAACATGTTTTAGTTATCTCTATTTCCGCAGCTATATTCAGTTTTGCCCTATATTTGGACTTTTTTACATCTCAAAGTTTATTATCTGAGTTATTATTCTTAATAGTAGTAGGATTGTCGGGATATAATACCATAAAATCGGGAATAAAGTCACTCTTAAAGGGCCGATTCACCATTAATATTCTCATAACATTTGCCGCTTTTGGTGCCTTTCTAATTGGTGAAGGTGCTGAAGGGGCCTCTGTATTTTTATTATTTTATCTAGCAGAATATTTAGAAGAATATGCTTCAAGCAGGGCTAGAAAATCAATAAAATCCCTTCTAAAAATGGCTCCTGAGAAGGCAACTATCCGACGAAATGGAGAATCTATGGAAATCAATGTTTCACAAGTAGATCTTAAAGATGTGGTTCTGGTAAAACCTGGAGACAAAATCCCGGTTGATGGGGAAGTAAAAGAAGGAATATCTTCGGTTAACCAGGCAGCAATAACTGGAGAAAGTCTTCCCATCACTAAAAATCCTGGTGATCCGGTTTTTGCAGGTACTTTAAATGAAGAAGGTTATTTAGAAATAGAAGTGAGCAAAAAATCTACAGAAACAGTTATATCAAAAATTATTGACCTGGTTAAAGAAGCACAAAGTAAAAAATCACCTACTGAGCAATTCATTGAAAAATTTGCTAAATATTATACTCCCGCAGTTATGGGGATTGCGGCCATGGTGGCGGTAATACCCACCTCTGTTTTGGGACAGTCTTTTGATACCTGGTTTTATCGTGCTTTAGTTTTGCTGGTAGTATCCTGCCCCTGTGCATTAGCTATTTCCACTCCTGTGGCCATGGTATCTGGGATCACTGCGGGTACTCGTAAAGGATTACTAATTAAAGGTGGAGAATTCATAGAAGAGATGCAAAACATCCAGACGGTGATTTTTGACAAAACAGGTACTCTTACTGAGGGTAACTTAGAAGTAACAGATTTAATCTCCTTAAATAACTTTGTTGACGGTGAAATTTTATCAATTGCCGCTGCTTTAGAATCTAAATCTAAACATCCCTTAGCTCGAGCCATTGTAAAATTTGCCAGTGAAAACAATGAAATGCCTGAAAATTCTGAAAAAGGTAATATCAATGATTTAACCCTTCCTGAAGTTGAAGAGTTTGAATCTATAACTGGTGAAGGTCTCAAGGGAAAAGTTAATGATGATAAATTCATCATTGGGAAAAAAACACTTTTTGATGATTTAAAAATATCAAATACAGAAATGGATTCCATTAATGAAATTATTTCCAATTTGGAAAAACAGGGTAAAACAGTTATAATTTTAGGTAAAAATTCCAATTTGATGGCTTTATTTGGATTAATGGATAAAATCAGGGAAAAATCATTAAACACTATTAAAAGCCTTAAAGAGAATAAAATTCACACATTGATGTTAACTGGTGATAATGAAGGGACTGCTAGAGCAGTATCTGCTAAAATCGGAGTGGATACTTATTATTCTAATCTCCTTCCCCAGGATAAAGTGGATATTGTGGAAAAATTAATTGAACAAGGCCAGCATGTGGCTGTGGTGGGAGATGGGGTCAATGATGCCCCTGCTTTGGCTTTATCAAACATTGGTATTGCCATGGGAGTGGCTGGTTCAGATGTGGCCATTGAAACTGCGGATGTGGCCCTTATGAATGATGATATTTCCAATGTCAATTATCTTATTGATTTAAGTAAAAGAACCATGGCTGTGGTTAAACAGAATGTAACTGTATCTATAATTATAAAGTCTTCCTTTGCTTTAATGGCCGTTCTGGGATTTGTTTCTTTGTGGATGGCTGTGGCTATAGGGGACATGGGATTAAGTCTGGCAGTTATCATTAATGCCATGCGTATTGGTATTGAAAAATAAATTATATGGATTTTATAAAACAATTTTTTTATTGATGACTTAATATTTTAAAAATTTTTTCTATCCATTAACTTTATATTGAATAATGTAGAATTATAACAATAGTTATAAAATCTTATAATATAAAATTTAATCGATGTTGCAAATAATACATGAAATATGCATAAATTAATGTTATGAATAATTCTAAATACTCATATTAATTAGATAAATAACCATAATTAATAAGACAGTCATAAATCTAACTTTAGAGGCTTTAGAAAAATGATAAAAAAAGAAATAAATAGCTGTTCTAATGGCCTGGTTGAAGAAATCAAAAAAGATTACAGAGCTTCGGCCGACCTGGGATTAAATCGCTGCATTCAGTGTGGTATGTGTACGTCTAACTGTCCTGCTGCTCGTCACAGTAATTATGATCCTCGAGAAATGGTAAAAATGGTTCTGGATGATAACGAGGAAATTTTGGAAAACCCGGATATCTGGAACTGTTTTTACTGTTATACCTGTCAGAGTAACTGCCCGGTAAATAATAGTCCCTCTCAAGTTAACCAGATTCTAAGGCAAAAAGTACTCCAAATTGGGGGAAAAAACGAAAGGATATACCAGTTTCTAACCTATGGTTACAGTTTCATGGAATTTGGGGTAGGATTAATACCTACTGACTTTTTTGAAATAAGGGCCAATGACTTTGGTGAAAAATACAGGGAATTTAAAGACAAATTAGAAGATATCAGGGATGAATTGGGTCTGGGTGAATACATCTTAACTGGAGAAGACCAAGAAGAAGTAAAGAACATACTCATCGAATCCGGATTCAAAAAACGATTAAAAACATTTAAAGAAGCAGGAGAATCATTATAATTCTTTATTTTATTTAATTACCAAAAGACTATAAATTAAAATCCTTTAAATTATAACACCAAATTTATAACTCAATTAAAAATTTATAACGGGTAAGATACGATGAAAAACATTCCTGATAAGAATATTTTCCTATTTAAAAGCTGCATGGTAAATGTGGAGTATCCTGGAGTAGAATCATCCACTAAGTATGTATTTGATAAATTGGGAATCGATTATACTATAGATCCTAATCAATCCTGCTGTACGGGTTTAGGTCATTATTACGACCTTTTTGATCAGGTTTCAACCTCGGCTGTAGCAGCCCGTAATATATTTCTGGCCAGAAGTACTGGACATGAAAATATTGTGACACTATGTTCCACCTGCTATGCCATACTAAAAAAATCCATTAATTTACTAAATAACAATACAGGGGCTCGAAATGAGATAAATGGGATTCTAGAAAGGGCAGGGTTATCCCACATGAAATATGAGGTTAATGATTTAAGTAGCGAGAATAATGTATTCCACATGGTGGAAATATTATATTCTAAAATAAATGAACTTGCACCAAAAATTAAAAAGGACTTTTCTAATATTAAGATAGCCACTCATCATGCCTGTCACTACTGTAAAATTTATACTGAGGATTCTCTGACGGATTTTAGAAATCCCATGCTACTGGATGAAATTGCAGAGGCCTTTGGAGGAGAAGTGGTGGAATGGTACGACTTTAAAAAAGCAACATGTGGTGCTGGGTTTAGTCAAATATTTGCTAACAAGGAATTATCTATGTCTGCCACAGCTGATAAACTATTGGCCCTAGAAGGAGAAGCAGATTTATTATTACATATGTGTCCCAACTGTCAGACTCAATTAGACCGTTATCAACCGGTTTTGGAGAAGGAACTGGGTAGAAAACTCAATTTGGTTCATTTAAGTGTGGCCCAGATGGCGGCCTTGGGAATGGGTGCCGACCCTTACAAAGTACTGGGTATACAGACCCACAGCGTACCGGTTGAAGGGTTACTGGAGAAAATTAAGGACATATAATGAAATTTATTTGAAGATTATTGTTATTTGAACAATATTTATTTGGAAGATATTTATTTGGAAGATATTTATTTGAACAATTGAAGATTAATTATATTAAAATTCAATAATAGAATTTCAAAAACTTAAAAATTTATTAATTTACAATTAGATTAAAAATTGATCTGATATCATGAGCACAAATTCAAAAACTCTGCAAATTAGTCCTGATGCTGATAACCGGGATCAAAAAACCAGAGATTATAAAAATAAGGCCAAGAGCTCTGCTAAAACGGCTGGTGAAAAAGTAGGGGTCTTCATATGTCGGTGTGGAGGAAACATATCTGACAAAGTTGATATTGAAGAACTTAAATCCAGTATCAACGCTGATTTTGTGGAAGACTATGAGAACCTATGTTCTCTTAACTGCCGTCGCCATATTCGGGAAGAAATAATTGATCAGGATTTGGATCGAGTGGTAATTGCTGCTTGCTCTCCTCTTACCCACCTCAGGACTTTTCAAAACTATGCAGATCCATTAAATCCTTACATGGTGGAAATGGTAAACATTCGGGAACAATGCTCTTGGGTCCATTCGGATATGGAAAAAGCTACTCCTAAGGCCATTGGATTAACTCAGGCCGGTGTGGAAAAGGTCAAAAAGGCCCGTCCATTGAAAAAGATTATTAGCCGCACTGAAAAAAGTGCAGCTATATTTGGAGGAGGAATTTCGGGAATAACTGCGGCTTTGTCACTTGCTAATCAAGGAGTTAAAGTTACTATTATCGAAAAAAACCCAACTATTGGGGGAAATATGGTAAAAATAGGAAAAGTATTCTCTCCAGAAAAACTGGCCGAAGAATGCTCCCTATGTATTTTAAATCCCATAATAAATGATGTAGTTAACCATAAAAACATCCAGATAATGACTAAAACTCACTTACTAAGGGCTGGTAGGCGATCCAGTTACTTCAACCTTATTCTGGAAAAGGATACTAGTTTTGTCCATGAAGACCGCTGTATTGCCTGTGGAAACTGCGTAGATGTGTGTCCAGTGGAAGTTCCTGATGAATGGAACCAGAAGATGACCATGCGTAAGGCCATTTATAAACCATTTTCCCAGGCAGTTCCTGATGTTTACACCATTGATGTGGAAAACTGCATAAAATGTGGAAAATGTCAGAAAGAATGTAATATGGATGCTATTGATTTTTCACTTAAATCAGAGGTTATTTCATTAAAAGCAGGTAGTGTAATTATTGCTACAGGTCATGAGAGCTTTGATCTTACCAAAAGACCGGAATACGGTTATGAACGTTTTGATGATGTTATTTCTCAGATGGACCTGGCTCGTATACTGGGGGTAAATGGCCCAACACTGGGAAAGTTGCAAAAAATCTCTGATGAAAAAGTCCCTAAAAGAGTAGTCATGATACAATGTACTGGTTCTAGGGATGAGAAAACTGGTGGGAAAAGATACTGCTCTAAAGTTTGCTGTATGGTTGCCCTAAAGCATGCCAGTATCATCAGAGAGAAGTTTCCAGAAACAGAAGTAGTGATATGTTATACTGATCTTCGAACACCAGGAATGTATGAGAACTACCTTAGATATGTTCAAGATAAAGGTATTAAACTGATTCGGGGCAGGCCCGGTGAAGTTTCCCAACGTAATGGCCAACTGGTAGTGCGAGTGGAAGATACCCTTCAAAGAAAGCCATTAGAAATTGAAACAGATATGGTGGTACTTTCTGAAGCCATTGAACCATCTGAAGGGACTATGGATCTGGCCAAAAAACTTAATGTAGGTTTAAGTCAGGACCTCTTTATTAAAGAAAAGCATTCTAAAATCAAGCCCGCGAATACTGATGTGGAAAGGATTTTTGTCTGTGGAACTGCTCAAGGCCCTAAAGACATTACAGATAGTGTTTCCCAGGCCAATGCTGCGGCAGCTAAAGTATCGGAACAGATTAAGTGCGGAACGGAAGCTGAACCTCCGGTGGCCATTATTAAAACTTCTCGCTGCTCTCATTGCGGCAAATGCAGAGAAATTTGTGGATTTAAGGCAGTTTATCAGGATGAAGAATTCATGTCCATTGATCCTATGGCTTGTAGGGGATGTGGAGCCTGTGCTGGGGTCTGTCCAGAGGATGCCATCGAAATAAAAGGATTAAATGACCATGAACTTTATGCTCAAATTGAAGGCCTGCTTGCGGATAAAAAAGAGGGTGAAGTTAGAATTCTAACCTTCCTGGATAATGTAGGTTATACTGCTGCCGATACCATTGGAAATAATCGGGTAAGTTATCCAGAGGCCATCCGCATAATTAAAATACCTTCCATAAATAGAATAATGCCAGAACATATAATGTTTGCCTTTAATCATGGGGCTGATGGTATCTTGATGGCCGAATATCCTGATGAGTGCATGTTAGAAGCACATAAGGCCAAAATAAAAGAATTATCTGAATTTGTGGCTAATGAAGGAATTCCTGCTGATAGATTAAGGTTCTACAAGGCCTATGCTCCTCACTACCGGGGACTGGCCAAGCAGTTTGAGGATTTCTATAAGGATTTATCTGCAGATGAGGCCGCTAAATTAAAAGGATAATTTAGAAAAACATTAATTTTAAATTCTAAATCTAAATTCTAATTTATTCCAATTTTTTAAATTCAATTTTATTTTTTATTTTTCTTTACTTATTAGATAAATTAAATATTAAAAATAAATAAAAATTTATTCTGGAGGGAATACCTCAAAGAATAATTCTTTAAATTCAGATAATAATTCTTTAGGGAATTTCAGGCCCACTAAAATAAGTAAAATACCAGTTCCAATAGTATTTTCTTCATGGTTAGGGTCTTCTATTAATTCTTCATCAAATACTAAATTTACATTTGATTTTTCCTGGAGAAAATCCCAGAGTGTTTCTTTTTCGCTGTTTGCTCCCTTTGATTCTATATTATGGCGGAGAGCTAATTGAAGAAATTGTTCCCAATCACCATATTCACAAAACTCTATCCATACCATTCCTTTATAATCGATGCAAGAATTGCATGTCTCAATTTCCCAGTGAAAGAAGTTCTTTATTATACCTTCCATTCCTTCATCCACACAAATAAAGAAGTCTTCATCAATTTTAACATCTACTTGTTCATGTCCCATAAAATTCCTCCTAGTGAGATTCATTAAGTTTAATATTATTGTTTGATTTTTGTTTGTTATGATATATGTTTTAATTTAAAATTAGATTTTAAAAAGAGTCAGAATAATTCTCCACAAACCAATCAATCAGTTCCCGAGCAATGCTGATTCGGGAAGGCATCACTGGAAGCTCATTCACACCAAACCATTTAGCATGAGCAATTTCCTCACCATCAACAGTTATTTCACCACTTTCATACTCCGCAGTAAAACCAATCATCAAAGAATGGGGGAAAGGCCAGGGCTGACTTCCAAAATATTTAATATTTTTCACTTTCAAACCCACTTCTTCCATAGTTTCTCTTTTCACTGCTTCTTCTAAGGTTTCTCCAGCTTCTACAAACCCGGCAATAAGGCCATACATGTTGGAGCGAGTGTAAGTGTGTTTGGCCATGAGCAATCTTCTATCTTTAACAATGGCTGTTATAACTGCTGGTGAGAGACGAGTAAAACTGGTAAATCCACATTCTGGGCAAAATTTGGCCATTTCTTCATCCATGGTTTCTGTGGGAGTGCCACATTTACCACAAAACTGGTGATTTTTATCCCAGTTAATTATTTGGATTGCTCTACCGGCTAAAAGGTATATATCTTCTTCTAAGTTTGAGTAAATGTATCTTAAATCCTTAAAATCCCAACCTTCAGGATAAGCTGTATCTTCAACTTCGGCAGCATAGCAGGAATGGCCCATAAGAGTTCCTAAATATATTTTTCTCAGAGGGTTAAGATTAAATTCTTCCAAGTCTTTTATAAAAGGGATAGTATTATTTTTAACATTTATTAATATCTTATCAGAATTAAAAACAAACCAGTATGCTTTAGAGTCTTTTTCATGATTAGGCCTATTTTCTGGCTGGTATCGTTTGTAAATACTTTCCCTTGGCATAGCATTAATATTGGGGGGATGTTTATAAATAATTAATGCAGAGTTTAATGTAATAGATTTTAAATTAGAAATAATATATTCAACAAAAATATAATTAACTATGAATGTTAAATAGTTAAGTTAATTTGATAATCATTTACTAAATCACTAACAAGGTCATATTATGGAAAATCAAGAAAAGAAATTAATGGTCGAAAAGTATTTCAAATCTTATAATGAATTTGATGTGGATAAAATGGTTTCCTATCTCCATGAAGATGTAGAATTCAAAAATATTTCTCAGGGCCATGTCACACTATCTTTAAATGGCAAAAAAGCTTTTATTAATCAGGCCCGCCAAGCAGTTAGTTTATTTGAAAAGAGGGAACTTAAAATCGATGAAATTGAATTTGATGAGGATGTTGCGGATATTAAAATCAATTTTATGGGTATTTTGGCAGTGGATGTTCCTGAAGGCCCTTCTAAAGGAGAAAAAGTTGAACTTAAAGGCAGGACTGTATTAAAGTTCCAAGACGGTAAAATAAGTTCTATTGAGGATATTAGCTAAGAATTAATCAGTTATATTTGTATATCCTATTTTATAAAAATTCAAATATTATTTTAAAATATTATTTTTTAATTAGATAAAAAAATAAAAAAATTAATGAATTTAACTGAGGTTTCTGAGCATAGCTGGACGATAAACATACCAGTAGTATTTTCTGGTACTTAATTTGGTGTTTTTATAAGTAACGGTTGTCCCTGGGCCTAATTCACTGTCACTGTAGTCTGTGATTTTCATTTTAGTTTTAGAAATCTTTTGTAGGGTGATAATTTCATGCCAACTTACTACCCAGTGCCCACTGGATCTTCCATTATCTTTCACATAAAATGTTTGGTATATTTTTCTATTGTTACTAGGAAGATATAGATAAGTTTTCCATGACATTTTCATAGGCCCACTTTGGCCACTATAAAAATATTTGGTTCCCTGGTCTACTTTAAATGCTTTTTGAGTAGTTTTTGCAGCAACTGCAGGTTCTGCAACTTGAACAATTGCACAAACCATGAACAGAACAGTTAGTACTGCTAAAAAATTCATTTTCTTTTCCATAAAAACCCTCCTCATATTTTACTTTTATATAGTTTTTAATTTGAGTATTAAATACTATAAATATTTTCATGGAGTAATGATTAAATTTATTAAGTAAAATTAATAGTCAATAATTTTTTTATATATCCTATTATGATTCTAAAAACAATTTAAAACAAATAAGAGTATTTAAAATAAATTAGGAATATTATTGGTATTAAAATAGTTAAAAAAGCTCTTAAAAAGATTATTTAATAAAATTAAAACTTTTAATAAAAACTATTTAGTAAAAATGCTTGATTTTAAAATAAAAAAAGTATTAGGGAAAATCCCTAATATTTAAAAGGGCAATGATGAATAATAGCCCTTGAATTTAGAAAGTGTCCAACTCTTAATTACACCAAAACTGTTTTTGGAACTGGTAGCATCTGCTTTTACCCATTTTCCATTGACATATGCTTCGGAAAAGACGTGACCGTAAGTACTTCCACTGGTAAATTTAGCATTAACGTGCACATACTGGGTTTTTATTCCCACAGCTCTCATCAAAGCATTCATAAGGTGTGAGTGATCTACACAGTTTCCTTTTTTGTATTGAAGAGTTTTTACAGCTCCGTATTTGGTATTGTAGTAAAAGCTGTATGCTAAATTATCTCTGACCCAGTTGAAGATCTTGGTTGCTTTGGCAGTGTAAGTGGTTGCGCCGCTGGTTATTTTTTTGGCCATTGATTGTATAGTTGAGTCCGTTACCTGACAATTTTTACTGGAACTAAGGTAGGGATCGCTGCTGATTGATTGTGATGATGATGTTGGTTTAGTTGTTGTTAATTTGGTTTCTGTTTTGTATCTGATCTGGTAGGTCCACTTGTAAGTATAGGTGTAGTAAGTTTTTTGCACTGTTTTATAGACGTACTTGTATTTCCAGGTGTATTTGTTTTTGATATACCATTTTCCGTGGTATTTGTACTTAACCTTGTAGTATGACTTGTATTTTACCTTTACTTTCTGGTTTACATACTTGCTATGTGCTACTTTGACTTTGGCCTTATACCAGTACTGGTAGGGTACTTTAACTGTTACGTTGTAATAAGTTGTATTGTTTTTAACACTGCTGCTACTGTTGTCAATTACTGAATCACTGCTGGTACTAAGTGTTTTACTTGTTGTTTGGTTTGTAGTGTTAGTTGGATTTTGTATTGTTCCACCACTGGTACTATTTGCGTTTTCCAGTGATGTTTGATTCACGTCAGTGGCGTGAATTCCACTAAAGCTTAAAAAAGCTAAACATAATGATAATACGAAAACTAGATTTAATTTTCGCGAAATTTTACCGCCTCCATATCAATGCCACTTTA